>SCSP01000278.1 GCA_004297845.1 Bacteroidota bacterium
CAAAACTCAATAATCTGCAATTTGTAATCTATAACCTGTTACCTCCTACTCAACCCTCCAATCAATTTCCTCCGCCCCTTCCTTCTTCAGCAATTCATTTGTCTTTGAAAAATGTTTGCATCCGAAAAATCCTGTGTGAACTGAGAAAGGGGATGGGTGTGGCGCTTTTAACACATGATGTTTTGTAGTATCTATCAGGACTTCTTTTGCCTGCGCGAATTTTCCCCATAAAAGGAAAACAAGCCCTTCCCTTTTTTCAGAAAGAGCTATGATCGCTGCATCGGTAAATGGTTCCCATCCCTGTTTTTGGTGCGAGCCTGCCTGATTGGCTCTTACCGTTAGCGTGGCATTAAGAAGCAAAACACCCTGTTTTGCCCAGGGTTCAAGATTTCCTGTTTTTGGTATTGGAATATCCATGTCTGATTGTATTTCCTTGAAAATATTTTGAAGTGAGGGAGGTTGAATAACCCCATCGCTTACTGAAAAGCATAACCCGTTAGCTTGCCCTTGTCCGTGATAAGGATCCTGCCCTATAATTACAACCTTCACTTTGTTAAACGGGGTGTTGTTAAATGATGCAAATATTCTGGATGCGGGAGGGTATATGATATGCGTTTTTTTCTCAATAACGAGGAATTTCTTAAGTATTTTAAAATAATTACTCTGAAATTCCTTTTCAAGAATTTCCTTCCAAGAGCTGTCAATTGTTGGATTTATTGTAACCTTTTCATTCATTCCTGCGTAGTAAGCGACAAAACTAACAAGCCTTTTTGCTCTGTTGATAAAATTGGAACCAAATATTTTTGTTCAAATCAAAAAAAATGCTACTTTTGCCTTAGTTAAAAGTTTGGCACATGTATTGTCAATAAGCATCGAACAACAATCTAAACAATAAGTAACACGACAAAGTATGAAGAAATTCTTAGCAATTATCGCCACCGTTGCTCTCTTCGCCATTATCCTTTCATCTTGCAAGAGCCATGAACTTTGTCCTGCTTACGGCAAAGCGGATATTAAAGCAAAGACTGCAAAACAGGTTTAGATTACTCATTATTTTAGATACTTACCTGCTTTCAGAAATGGAAGCGGGTTTTTTGTTTTATATCCGGGTGAAGGCTTTTAGCCACCGGGCAGGCAAGTGCGGTATTTTCAAGTAACTGCTTGTCTTTATCGGTATAAGTGTTTTTTGGAAAATGAATTTCCACCTGTACCTCCGAAACCCTTCTCGGGTTATCAGCCATTACCTTTACAATTTCCACTTTGGTTCCATCCACATCAATAGAATGTCTTTTTGCCATGATTCCCATAACGGTGAGCATACAGCAACCGAGAGATGTAGCAAGAAGATCAGTAGGTGAAAATGCCTCGCCTTTGCCGTTATTATCTACCGGGGCATCCGTTATGATCTGTTGCCCCGATCTTAAATGTACCGCATTTGTGCGAAGTTCTCCTTTGTAAATTATTTCAGATGTGTTCATATAGTTTGATTTTTGCGGACTCCACCACTTTGTGGCCGGACAAAAGTATTATTAACCACGTTGAGTAGTGACATTTTTTTTATTTTATATAATGCACATCCCAATCTATGGGGTTAATCCGTCAACTTTTGTACATTTGCTTAGGGCGATTCCGATGAAAACTACTTTTATAATCATAGGGTGTATATTGTTTTTCTTTCCTCTCTTTTGGAGAGGGGCAGGGGCTGAGGTCTCTGCTCAGGCTAACTCCAGCGGCATTATCCCTTCTGTAAGCCAAAATGAAGATGTCCAGCTTTTATATAGGAATGAACAGGAATTTGGCGCACTGGCTCACTCCTCCGGATGGGGATTAAATTACCGCAAATGCAAACACATAACGGGATACAGAAAACGGATACTGGAAGTTGAAATGGCAGGTATGCGGCATCCTAAAGAAATTAAACTTCAGGTGCCTGATATTGGCACGAAAGGATATTTCTATGGGAAGCAATTTGTTGTTACTGTTTTACGCGGAGGGTATGGTTATCATAAGGTTATTACCGGAAAAAGCGACAGAAGGGGAGTGGAATTACGTCTGTTAACCGTTGCAGGACCCTCTATTGCATTGGCTAAACCGGTATATCTTAATATCTGGCATCAGGATCCTGTGAACCCCCCATTTGGTAATATCACTATTGAAAAATATGATCCGACTAATCTGCTTCATACACCTAATTACATCATTGGCAGGGCAGGCTATTTCAGGGGTTTTGAACAGATGAATTTTTACCCGGGCGCGTTTTTTAAACTTGGACTCAGCTTTGAACACTCTACTTTAGATGACGACATCAAACTTCTTGAAACCGGAATTGTGATAGATGCCTTTTATAAAACGATCCCCATTATGGCCACTGCCCGTAATAACCAGGTGTTTGTGAATGTGTATCTGAATGTTATGTTCGGAAAAAAATGGTTTTAGAATCCACGAAAAACGTCCCGATAGCTATCGGGATTGTACGAAAAGTACGAAAGAACACCTGCTCGATAATTATAATCTTCTGTGTCAGAAATTCTTGCGGAACCCCGTCCTAAAAAACCAGATTGGTTGCGCGTAAAGCTCCCTACCGGAGAGAATTATCTGCATGTCCGCAAGTTAGTAGACACACACAAGCTCCACACCATTTGCGAAAGCGGAAACTGTCCCAATATGGGAGAATGTTGGGGAGCAGGCACAGCCACTTTTATGATACTCGGAAATGTCTGCACCCGCTCCTGCGGATTTTGTGCGGTAGCTACCGGCCGGCCCAGCGCGGTGGATAAAGGTGAACCGGATCGTGTTGCCAATTCGGTTAAGCTGATGAATGTAAAACATTGCGTGATCACTTCGGTGGATCGGGATGACCTGGCCGATGGCGGTTCCGGGATCTGGGTGGAAACGATCCGCGCAGTCCGTAAAATTTCCCCTCAAACAAAATTTGAAACCCTTATTCCCGATTTTAAAGGGGGGACGGAAAATATGGACCGTGTATTTTCAGAAAAGCCCGATGTGCTTTCCCATAATCTTGAAACAGTCAGGCGATTGACCAAACAAGTTCGCGTTCAGGCAAAATTTGATCGTAGTCTGGATGTATTGAAACGCGCAAAGCAATTCGGCCTGCGAACAAAATCCGGTATCATGCTTGGACTCGGTGAAACGGACGGTGAAATAATCGAAACCATGACTGAACTGTGCAACGCGCAAGTGGATGTGTTGACTCTCGGCCAATACTTGCAACCCACCAAACAGCATTTGCCTGTTGTTGAGTTTGTGCATCCTGACAGATTTTCGAAATACAAAAAAACAGGACTGGAAATGGGTTTCCGTTTCGTGGAAAGCGGGCCGCTGGTACGGTCTTCTTATCATGCGGAGAAGCATGTTCTATAAATAAGAAAAGAACGCCATTTTCAGAATACTCCTTATAT
The DNA here is from genome assembly GCA_004297845.1 of Bacteroidota bacterium. Taxonomy (GTDB): domain Bacteria; phylum Bacteroidota; class Bacteroidia; order Palsa-948; family Palsa-948; genus Palsa-948. The sequence goes on from SCSP01000278.1 coordinate 3,420, forward strand.
CCATTAAACGAAATTTTATCAATCGATCACTAATTTCCCGCTGGCAGAAATTTTTCCACTATGTTTTTCAACGATACTGTATTGGTAAATGCCGGCAGGCAGTTGGTTGCGTTGGATGACAATGCTGCCTGTAGTTATATTTTCTTTTTTCATTACATGGTTGCCAAGTATGTCGTAGATTAACAATTCATGTGTTAAGCCATTCGGATTGTCGAAGCGGAATATCGCAAGATCAGAGAAAGGGTTGGGGAATACGGAATTAGACTTGATGGTGGGTTCATCGGCCGTTCCCACGGGCAAATAAACAACTGCGATATCATCCACATAAAGTACACTTCCTGAACCGAAATAACTTGTGCTGTCAGCGAAATTGCCGGACCCAAAAACAATATTCAATGTATCAGTATAGGGAAAATTATTATACGTGAACGGAAGTTCAAAATAGGTATAGGTATTTGTGGGAGGCAGTTTTTTAAGACTGCTGTCCAGCCTTACCCCGTTGTTAAAGGTTTCTGCAGCAGCGATGGCGGTATCAAGTCCCACTGCGGTGTATTTGTACCAGCCGGTGATCTTGGATGGATTTGCATTCACCTTCATTCCGCCTTCTGGACCATCATTTCCAAAATATCCATTGGTGACCAGACCCAGCGTGTCGCCACCAAATGCTTCGATGGTTTCGATACGTATGGCGTATGTACCACTATGGCTGCTGGTGCTTTTGGTTGCGGAAAGAGTAGTGGTAGCTGCAAAATTTATGGTGGTCCAGTTGTCAGGTTCTTCCGATGTTTTAGTAACCCATGTTTCAAAACTTGGGTTGGGAAATCCCTGGTTGGTTCCTTTGAAAGTAATACTGTCGATGACAAGAGTGCTACCCGGCATTTTGACCCCGTCAAGGCTGGAACTGGTAATGATGACAATGATTGAATCCGGGGCAGGAGAAACAGGAAGATTGGAAGGCATGGAGAAACGCTTGTAGGCGCTCTGTGTGCCAACGAAATATTTTGATGCAATGGTCATGATCGCACCGCTCTTTTTAAATCCAACGATCATGTAAGCGGTATCATTTGTTAAAATATTATATCTCACGTAACTTGTAATTGAATCCGGTTGCCCTGTGTAAGGAATTCCGCCTTTCACACCTCCCTGTCCGGGTATGCCTATGAACAATCCTCCCATGATGGTATCAGTGCCGCTGGAAACAGTGGTAAGCTGTGCCGCGTAGGTGCTATGAAAGCTACCCGTGGATTTTATCACATTCCCCATGGGTAGAAATGAAAAGGTCCATTGATTGCTGCTCATGTAAGGAGTGGGTTCATCATAAAATGTTTGTACGCTCCATGTTTCAAAACCCGGGTTGGCAGGCTGCTGTGCATCCGCAATAGATGCGAGAAACAGAATATTGATCGAAAGAGTAATGATTTTCTTCATGTTTATTAGTTTGAAGACAAAGGTATTAGATATTCTTCAAGGACTCTATGATGATCAGGAGGTTGATATTTCTACCAAATTGTAATTATATTTTCCTACCTTCGTCTTACTTTATGGGTAAGAAAAGAAAATGAAAAAAGCGATATACATTTTTCTTGTAGGTTTTTTACTATTTTTCTTTATTCAATTTTCACATTCCCAGATAGTTATAAACGAAGTCTCTACTGCCAACGATGCGGTAATCGCTGATGAGGAGGGTGATTTTGAAGACTGGATAGAGCTGTACAATCCCACCAACGCCACCATTTCATTAAATAAATACACCTTCCTTTATGAGGTTCCAAATGAAATTCCCGTAAGCTGGACCTTTCCCGAGATATTCATCAAACCCAAACAACACTTGCTGATATTTGCTTCTAAAAAGGACAGGAAAGAAGTGATTGACCATTGGGAAGTGCCCATTTTTCCTGACAGTATTTGGAGATATAAAGTTAATACCACCTCCGGACCTGCGGCAAACTGGTACCAGCCAACTTATTCCGATGCTTCCTGGCTACAGGGAGTGGGAGGATTTGGGTATGGTGATGGAGACGATCAGACCAATACAGGAACAACATCCTCGGTTTACCTGAGAAAACTTTTTTCAGTAACCGATACCGGTAAATGTCCATTGGGTGTTTTAAAGGTTGATTATGACGATGCATTTGTTGCTTACTTGAATGGTGTGGAAATTGCGCGTTCCAATATTGGCGTTTACGGAGATCACCCTGCCTACACTGTTTCTGCGATCGGAGAACATGAAGCAAAAGTGTATCAGGATACCGTTCCTCCTGTTGAAGGATGGGAATATTATTTCATACCGAAACAGGTGATTCGTTCTGCGCTGAAACCGGGAAACAATGTTTTGTCAATTCAGGCGCATAACCATGCTGCCGGATTTGATGATTTATCCGTACGCCCGTATTTTATTCTTGGAGTAACAGATACAACCGCTATGTATCCTTCTATCCCGTTTGAAGTCTACATGCATACGAATTTTTCACTCTCCAACGCCAAAGGTTTTGTTATTTCCCTGAAAGATTCTTTAGGCAACCTCAGCGACACGCACACCTTTCAACCCCAAAACATGCAGGTAAATAATTCCAAAGGCAGAAATCCGGATGGAGGAAACAATTGGTGTTATTTCCATGTGCCGACTCCTGATGACACAAACGACATCACGCAATGTTTTGGAAATTATGCTCAACAGCCTTCTTTCAATCTGCCTTCCGGATTTTATTCTGGAACGCAAACGCTGAGTGTCACCGTTCCTCCCGGTGCGTATGTTTCTTATACGCGAAACGGAGACACGCCCGATGGGTCTGATCCGGTGTACACGGCCCCCATTACGATTGATTCAACACAGGTAATCCGTGCACGCGCTTTTTCAAGTGCAGGCAGCGATTTGCCAAGTAAAACCATCACCAGCACTTATTTCATCAACGAAAATATTTCGGCACAGGTCATTTCACTTTGTACGGACTCCGTTAATCTTTGGGACTGGCAGACAGGAATTTATGTAAAAGGACCTGGTGCAGATTCAATAATCCCTTACCGGAATGCAAACTTCTGGATGGATTGGAAGCGTCAGGCGAACATCGAATTTTTTGACTTGAACGATACCCTGGGATTTGAACAGGAATGCGCCATTGCCATTCATGGAAATTACACCCGCTCTTTCCCCCAGAGAAGTTTCCGCGTTTATGCCAACGATGATTATGGTGACCCCTATATGAATTACCAGATTTTCCAGGATAAAAATATTAATAAGTTCAGAAGTTTTAACATTCGCAATGCAGGCTTTGACTGGAACACCTGCCATATGCGCGACCGCCTCATGCACAAGATGGCGCAGAATACGAACATTGATGTTATGGACGGAGAGCCGGTGGTGCTTTTCCTGAACGGGCAATACTGGGGATTGTACGAAATGCGGGAACGGCAGGACGAATATTATCTGGCTGAAAATCACAATGTGGATCCCGAAAATGTGGATCTGCTGCGGTTTGAAGGGGATATTGTTAAAGGAACAAACACGGCATTTTTTAACATGGCGCAGTATATTGGCTCGAATAACATGGCCATACAGGCAAATTATGATTCAGCCCTTAAACTGATTGATCTGCCGAACTATTGCGATTACTTTATCGCTGAAATCTATTATGACAATTATGACTGGATATATTTTTTTGGCGGAAGCAATAACATCAAGATATGGAGAACCATCACCCCCCCGGGTAAATGGCGTTATATCTTATGGGATGTGGATTTGGGATTACGGGCTAATGCCCCCAATCCGATCTGGGGTATCGGCACTTATTTCACCTGTGAGGACAATAATCTTGGAAACCTTATTGCTTCATCTTCCACCGGAAGCGTCCATGCGTCTATGTTCGGAAGTTTGCTTGCCAACAACGCTTTTCGAAATTATTTCATTACCCGCTACGCTGATCTGATGAACACCACCTTTCACCCAGTTAATTTCAGGAAAAAAATATATCAAATGCGCGATGAGATGCTGCCTGATATGGCAAGGCAGTTTGCCAAATGGGCGGGGCCTGTACATATATTTCCTCCTTTGCCGGCATACGCGGGAAGAGCAACTGATATCCCCTCATGGATGGCTGAGGTGGATACGATGGCTGACTACACCGGTTGCCGCCCGTATCACGTCCGGGATTCGCTTCAGGCAGAATTTTCTTTGGTGAAGCAAGTGGATATTACACTGGATGTTTCTCCTGCAGGAGCAGGAAATATTAAATTGAATACAATCAATAAACTTGATTCACTCCCCTGGACAGGCGTTTATTTTGACGGGGTGCCGGTTACGATGACTGCAACTGCAAATACAGGCTATGTATTCTCACACTGGCAATCACCCATTTTGATTCCCACTCCTGTCAATACAACTTCCGTTACGCTCAATGTGACCACCAATGAACTTTTTACCGCCTATTTTACTCCTATACCACCAAACGTCAATTCAATTGAATCGAGTTTGATGTTAAGCGTTTTTCCAAATCCATTCAGCGGTGATTTTTCGTTAAGCTATACCCTTCTTGCCGGTGCCAAGGTTTCCGTAAAACTGTACGATAGGATAGGGCAGGAGGTAGCCGGTCTTCTTTCTTCCGAAGGTAAAGTAAAACCAGGCACATACAATCTGAAAGTTGATTCCCGAAATTATTCTCTTACAAGCGGGGTTTATTTCATTCAATTCACGGCAGGGGAATTTTCAAAGATGATTAAGCTGGTGAAAACCAACGATTGATATAAAAAAAATAAAAGCAGAATTGTAACTTTGTCATCCTATTCCTCGTCTTAAGGTAACATTAAAGGAAGCGAATGAATTTTATACGCCTTTCTCTTATAGGTTTTCTATTATCCGATGTTTGTCAACTATTATATTCTCAGGTAGTTATAAACGAGCTGTCTTCAGCCAACGATGCTGTTGTTGCCGATGAGGACGGAGATTATGAAGATTGGATAGAGCTTTATAATCCTACTAATGTTACCATCTCCTTGAATAAATATTCTTTTTTATACGAGGTGCCCAACGAGGCTCCGGTAAGTTGGACTTTTCCTAAGATTTTTATCAAACCCAGGCAACATCTGCTGATATTTGCTTCCAAAAAGAATCGGAAAGAGGCGATTGATCACTGGGAAGTACCCATTTTTGCGGACAGTACATGGAGATATAAAGTGAATACTGCCTCCGGCCCGGCTGCAAACTGGTATCAGCCAACTTATTCTGACATATCCTGGCTTCAGGGCAAGGGTGGTTTCGGATATGCAGATGGAGATGACCAGACCAATACCGGTGCTGCTTACTCTGTTTTCTTACGGAAAAATTTTAGTGTCACCGATACCAGCAAATATTCTTTGGGTGTGCTGATGATTGACTATGACGATGCGTTTGTTGCATTCCTGAACGGGGTGGAGGTGGCCCGAAGCAATATCGGTGCGTTCGGTGATCATCCTGTTTACAACGTATCAGCTTATGATGAGCACGAAGCCAAACTTTATCAGGGAGGCAGCCAGGAGTTTTTTTTTGTTCAGCTTAAAAATAGTTTAAAGCCAGGCAATAATGTTTTCAGTATTCAAGCACATAACTATTCGGGCGGAATGGATGACCTTACCGTTATGCCATGGCTGATATTGGGAAGCAAGGACACAGCACAGCAATTTATTTCTTTCCCGGCTGAATTCCGTATGCATACCAATTTTTCACTTTCCTCCACCGAAGGATTCAAACTTACCTTGAAAGATTCTCTCGGTGCTATTAAAGATTCTCTCACGCTTGGACCAAAAAATATGCAGGCGAATAATTCCAAAGGCAGAAATCCGGACGGAAGTGTTAGCTGGTGTTTGTTCTGGGGGCCATCGCCTGCCGATACGAACGATGTTACCCAGTGCTTTGGAACGTATTCTGCCAAACCGGCATTTAACCTTCCTGCCGGATTTTACACAGGAGTTCAGACACTTTCTATAACGGTTCCGGCAGGAACAGCAGTTTTCTATACTCGTAATGGAAATAATCCTATGTGGACTGATTCCATGTACACCGGGTCAATTATCATTGATTCAACTCAGGTGATTCGTGCGCGCGCATTTGCGTTATCCGGTACCGATTTGCCGAGCAGTACAATCACGAACAGCTATTTCATCAACGAAAATAGTACGTTGCCCGTAATTTCTTTGTGTACGGATTCAGTAAATCTTTGGGACTGGAACACCGGCATATATGTAATGGGACCCAATGCCGATACGGTAAATCTTCCCAACCAGAACGCTAATTTTTGGATGCCATGGAAAAAACAGGCGCATACCGAATTTTTTACGAAGAATAAGCTGCTTGGATTTGAACAAGATTGCGCCACCGAAATCCACGGTAACTTTTCCCGCGCATGGCCCCAGAAAAGTTTCCGCATCATGGCGAACGATGATTACCAGGATCCCTACATCAACTACAAATTATTCCCGGAAAAAAATATAACCAAATTCAAATCCTTCAACATCCGCAATGCAGGCATTGACTGGAATACCTGCCATTTCCGCGACAGGCTCATGCACGATATTGTGCAGAAAAAAACAGATATTGACATCATGGACGGGGAAGCCTGCCTGCTCTTCCTCAACGGGCAGTACTGGGGGGTATATGAAATGCGCGAGCGTCAGGACGAAAATTATATAGCAGGCAATCACAATGTTAGTCCGGACAGTATTGACCTTCTGCGCTTTGAAGGAGATATCCTGGAAGGCTCCAACGCAGCCTTTTATGGCATGGTTGGATTTCTCGCCAATAACAATATGGCTATTCAGGCGAATTATGATTCAGCCCAAAAGCTTATTGATATTGAAAATTATTCTGATTATTTTATTACCGAAACCTATTACAACAACTGGGATTGGTTTTGGACCGATCTTGCGAACAACACCCAGGGAACAAACAACATCAAATTTTGGAGAGGAACTAACCCTGTAACCAAATGGCGTTACGTGCTTTGGGATACTGATCTGGGCATGGCGCTGATGGACGGTGCCGCTGTCAATTGCCCGCAGAACCTTTTTGGTACTATTACAGACCCTGTCATCACTTCTCCGAGTTTGCATATTGTGATGCTGAAAGCAATGCTGCAAAATACTTCTTTCAAAAATTATTTTGTGAACCGTTATTGCGACCTCATGAATACTGTTTTTCACCCCGACAGCGTCCTCGCCAAGGTCAACAATGTGCGTACTGAACTTCAGCCTGAAATGGCAAGGCAGTTTGCAAGGTGGAACGGTGGGCCGATCACCATTTTCGGAGCATGGGATGTGGGACGCTCAATTGACATCCCCACCTGGCTGAATGAAATTGATACGCTCGAAGAATTTGTGAATTGCCGTCCGTACAATGTACGGGATTCTTTACAGGCAGAATTTGCATTAACCAAACAGGTGGATGTGACCCTGGATGTTTCACCTGCCGGTGCCGGAAAGATACATTTGAATACGATCGACCCCGTTCCTTATCCCTGGACAGGTATTTACATGGATGGAGTACCAATTACCATGACCGCCATTCCAAATACAGGATATGTGTTTTCGCACTGGCAGGCACCCATTTTGATCCCAACTCCGGTCAGTACGGCTTCGGTTTCGCTTAATGTTACTGTGAATGAAACTTTCACAGCGTATTTTACCCCCATCCCTCCGGGTGTCGATCCGCTTGAAGCAAGTCTGGGATTGGGTGTTTATCCGAATCCTTTCACCGATGATTTTTCGGTGACCTATACCTTGCACCAGGATGAGAAAATCTCGGTCAGACTTTTTGATATTCTGGGGCAGGAAGTGATCCAGTTGGTTGCTGCAGATCAGCCTCAAAATGCAGGTGCGCATGAACTGAAAGTAAATTCTGCGGATTATGAACTCTCAGGTGGTATTTATTTTCTTAAATTCACAACCGAAGGTTTTTCCAAGATGATCAGGTTGGTGAAAACCGGTAATTAATGCCTGATTTCAGAATTGCTACAGGATTTAACATTTACTTTGTAATAAATTAATGTATGAAGGTTCTTTCCGCAATTATTCTTTCTGTTGTGATTCCGGGCGTTGTGTCTGCTCAATGGAACCCGAGTTCTTCCGTCAACACATCCGTTTGCGTTCAACCGTATGACCAGCAGGATGCACGTATTGTAACCGACAGTAAAGGTGGGGCGATAATCACCTGGCTCGATTTCAGAAATGATGCTGCACAGATCCTGGGCGATGTATTTGTACAGCGGATCGACAAGAACGGTATTAATAAGTGGACAGTAAACGGTGTTGCTGCCTGTGCAGATGCAACCAATCAAACGGCTCCTTCTGTGGTGGAGGATGGAACCGGTGGGGCTATCATTGCCTGGAACGACTGGAGAAACGGCACCCGCGATATTTATGCTCAGAAAATTGATTCAACAGGAACGGTAAAATGGGCGGTAAACGGAGTGGCCGTTGTTGCAAAGGCAAGCCATCAGCAGGATGCTAAACTTATTTCTGACGGAGCAGGGGGTGCTATCGTGGTGTGGCAGGATTCTGCCAACGGACTTTGGGATATTTATGCGCAGCGTATCAGTAGTACTGGTTCTTTGAACTGGACTGCTGCCGGAGTTCCCATTTGCAGTGCGGCCGATGCCCAGATAAATCCCCGCATTGAAACGGATGGAGCAGGAGGTGCTGTGATCGTATGGCAGGACAAACGCGGTGGAATTGATTATGATATTTATGCCCAGCATGTGGACGCAACCGGGGCTACCACCTGGACAGCGAACGGAGTGGCGGTCTGCACAAGTATCAGCACTCAGTCAAATCCTAAAATTGAGCCGGACGGTGCCGGAGGGATGATCATTGCCTGGCAGGATAAAAGGAACGGAGTGGATTATAATGTTTATACACAACGTCTGAGTGCTGCCGGTATTGTGCTATGGTCACCCAACGGGGTGGCGGTTTGCACAGCGGCTGCTTCTCAAAGTGCGGTAGACATGACCTCGGAAGGAATTGCGGGTGCCATCATTGTGTGGAAAGACCTTCGAAGCGGCAACTATGATATTTATGCCCAGCGGGTAGATCTTACCGGAAATCTGCAATGGGCTGTGAACGGGGTGGCCATTTCTACCGGCCCTGGGGCTCAGTTGAATCCAAATGCCGTGGGTGACGGTGCGGGGGGTGCTATTATTGTCTGGCAGGATTCCAGTGCGGGTTCTTCAGATATTAAAAGTCAGCGTTTAAGCAGTTTGGGAGTAGTACAATGGACGGTCGGAGGGGTTGGCGTAGGTACAGCAGCCGATAATCAGACCAGTCCTAAGAATGTTTCGGACGGATCAGGGGGGAGTATCTATGCATGGCAGGATAAAAGGAATGCCGCTGATTTTGATATCTATGCCCATCATCTTTATTCAAACGGATCGACCAGTGGGATCTTTGAGCATAATAATTATATCAGAAGTTCTGTGTTTCCAAATCCATTTAGTGAGTCGGCCGAAATACAGGTATCAGGTATAGAGTATCAGGCAAAGGGCATCCGTTTGTTTGATGTTTTGGGACAAGAGATCAGCCCGGATGTTACCAAAAACGACAAAGGATTCTTGATCAAGAGAAACAATCTTTCAATCGGCATTTATTTTTACGAGATCAAAACTTCAGAAAATATCTTTTCAACCGGAAAGTTCATTATTACGGATTAACACCATGAAATATGAAAAGTAGTAAGTCAATTCTTGCCTTTTGTATACTGTGTACTGTTTACTGCGTACTACTCGTCTCCTGCAAAAAAGGCCCGGGAGAGGGCGGCAGAGCCAGCATCATCGGGAAGGTGTACACGGTGAATTACAATTCCACCATGACGGTGGCTGTTGATTCCGGTTACCTGGGAGGGCAGAAGGTGAATATTATTTACGGAGATGAGATTGCAATAGGCAAGAGCGAAGACACCAACAATGAAGGTGCTTACGAGTTCTCCTACCTCCGTAAAGGTAAATACAAAATATATCTGTACACAAAAACAGCACAGAATATGCTGGATTCTGCTTTGGTGCAGGAAGGAGAAATAACTGAAAAGAAACAAGTGCTGGAATTGCCGGATTTTAGAATTAAAACCAACAAGAACTGATTATGTTCCGAATTTGTTTTTTGGGATTTTTACTGATTGTTTTTTGTGCGTCTGCACAGAGCAAAAAAGAAAAGAAAGCCATTAAAACGTATGCAGTAAAATCCATTACCGAGAATGTTACTGAATCAGTAAGCGGGAAAATGGTTACACGTAAAGATTCTTATACTGCCTTTGATAAAAATGCAAACATCACTTCGAACGAAGAGTATAGAAAGGACGGTACATTAAAACACAAGGAAACAGCTAAATACGATTCCCAGGGAAATAAACTGGAAGAAACAGTCTGGGATGCCGCAGAGATTACTCCCAATCCGGAAAAATATGTAAAACAGGTTTCAAAATTTGATTCAGAAGACAGCAAGACTGAACAGCAGGAATTTGATGCAAGCGGAAAGCTTTTAAGTAAAACAAAATATTCTTACAATAACAACGGAGATAAGACCCTGGAAGAAGTTTTTGACGTCTCCGGAAAACTTATCCGCAAGTTCAAGTACTCTTACAATTCCAAGGGTCTTAAAATTGATAAGCTGGAATACGATGGATCCAATGTGCTGATCTCTTCCCGCAGATACCAATACGAATTCTGATGCCGGCACTCAGCAGTGTTATAGCAAAGTTTGAGCCCATCACCCTCTCTGAAATGGAGAATGTGAAGTTGATGGAACGGACCGATTCTAAATATGTTTTTTCCCGTGAGCAGCTTCCTGAAATCCTTGATGCGATGAACTCTTCGTACCGCCTTCTGGAGATCAACAATATGCGCCAACATCGGTACGAGTCCTTGTATTACGACACGAAAGATTTCCAACTGTTTAAAAGGCACCATCTCGGAAGGTTGAATCGTTGGAAGTTGCGTTTTAGAAAGTATGTTGATTCCGGAGGACTAACCTTTTTCGAGATCAAATTTAAAAACAGGAAGGAAACAACAATTAAGAACCGGGTTAAGATGAAAGAGGTCGGTAATACAATCGAAGGAAAGGCGATGGATTTTATGAAAGAGATAACTCCCTTTGCCCCGGAGAACTTTGAACCTAAAATGTGGGTGAACTATTCGCGCATGACCTTTGTAAATAAATTTATGAAGGAAAGACTTACTATTGATACTGACCTTCATTTTAAAAAGGCTTTGGCGGACGGCAAGGTCCTTGAAGCCCGGTTTCCCGGCATGGTAATCGCAGAGGCGAAGCGGGGAAAAGCATCTTCGGTTTCAGAGTTCATCCGTATGGTGCGCCTTAATGGCATCCGTGAATCGGGAATCAGTAAATATTGCTTCGGCATTTACAACCTTTTCGACTCAGTAAAGAAGAATAACTTTAAACCCCGGGTGCGTTTCATTCATAAAATGGCGGGAATGCCTTTTTATCCAACAGGAACCTAAATCTAAACTACTGCAATATGTATCTACTACAAGAAACAACAGAATCGCTTTCAACCGGGATGGCATTATTTGACAAGCTCTCTCTCAAATTTTTTATCCGGCTTGGGATCGACCTGTCCTCGGTTTTTGTGCTGATCCGGCTTATTTATTATCCGAACTACCGCACCAAGGAATTTTTCTTCACTTTTTTCATTTTCAACCTTGTCATATTTCTCATTACCTACATGATGAATAAGGTGGAAATGTCTATGGGAGCTGCATTCGGTCTCTTTGCCGTATTCAGCATCATGCGTTACCGCTCGGAGGATATTTCAATCAAGGACCTCACTTATCTTTTTCTTGTAATTGCCATCGGCCTGATCACCGCAGTTTCTAAAGGGGGCTGGGACGAATTGTCGCTGATTAATTTGATTATCATTGTGGTCACCCTGCTGCTTGAAACAAATTTGCTGATGAAAAGGGAATTGGGGAAATCAGTTCTATATGAGAATATTGAAATGATCAAGCCCGAGAATCACAAAAAATTACTGGAAGACCTGAGAACCAGAACCGGTCTCAACATTCACCGTTTCAGCATTACCAAAGTGGATTTTCTCCGAGATATGGCTACCATAAGGGTTTATTACTACGATACAAGAAGTAAAATATCTATCTAAGGGATGAAGTCGCCAGTTCAAAGCCCCAAGTCACAAGCCCCAAGCTCCATGCACAAAGGATTTTTACTGGCTGTTTTTGTCTACTGTCTACTGTCTACTGTCTACTCCCATTCTCAAGACTACCCCGATGCCGGATCATGGAACACTTTTAATTTGGAATATTCTCTCCATGCGAAATTCACAGGACTGTTTACTCAGGAATGCAGGATCAGGGAGAATTTTTCCCGCCTCAATCTATTCTATACAAATTTGGGAATCGAATACAAGGTCGCCAAGAATTTAAAAGCCGCTCTGATTTATCGTTGGATAGATAAATATGAGGACGACAACTCATTCAGTTTTCGTCATCGGATCATGCTTGACCTTATGCTGAAGCATAAATTCGGAAAGTTTGTTACAGCATACAGGAACCGTACCCAGGTGGAAGAACGGGATATTTATTCCAGTGATGACGGACGTGTTCCCGAGTGGTATTCAAGAAATAAATTTGGAGTAAAATGTGATATGGAAAAAAGGTACACTCCTTTTGCTTCCGTTGAATTTCGTTATCAGTTTCATGATCCGCGTAACATTGACAGCGATAAAACCTGGCACCGCACCCGCTCAGTTGCTGGAGTGGAATATAAGATCAATAACAAAAATATATTTGCCGCTTATTATCTTGTTCAGATAGAGTACAATGTAGCTGCCCCACAGGATCAATACATTGTAGGTTTGGAATACACACTATCTCTATAATATTTTCTCTTCCCCCACTCTGTTTTTTCTCTTTTGCATTTGTTTTCATTCGTATATTCGTAATGATTCGTTATTCGTAGAGTATGAATTTTGAAGTTACCGAAGAATTTCTCGACAAAGTTTCAGCTGCTGTCAGATCCAACGACATAAAGTGGCTCGATAAGCAATTGAAGAAATTGCATTCGGCTGATATTGCTGAAATCCTCAATGAGATAGATCTGGATGAGGGTAAAAAATTATTTTACTTTTTGGATGATAAACTTGCTGCTGATGCCCTTATTGAAATGGAAGAAGACAGGCGAGAGCGTTTTTTGGCTCTCCTTACTTCCGAACAGATTGCTGACCAGATTGATCATCTTCCTTCAGACGAAGCAGCTGACGTTATAGCGGAACTTCCGGACAAGGTACAGGATGAAGTATTGCGCGAGTTAGAAAAGGACGATGCCGGCCAGGCAAGTGATATTGTGGACCTGCTGAAATACGATGAGAATACTGCAGGAGGCTTGATGCAGAAAGAGCTTGTAAAGGTGCGGGCGGATAAGAATATGATTGATTGCGTGCGTGAACTCCGGAAGCATGCCGATCATATTGAGGATGTTTTCGCAATTTATGTCGTAGATGACGCTGAAAGATTAGTGGGAGTTATTCCACTTAAAAAAATTCTTACAAACTCCCTCAAAGCAAAAATTTCGGACGTGTACGCTCCTGAAGTTTTTTCGGTAAAAACAAGTATGGATGCTGAGGAGGTTGCTAAGGTGATGGAAAAGTACAACCTGGTTTTTATGCCGGTGGTGGACGGACTCGGTAAACTAGTTGGGCGCATCACCATTGACGATATAGTGGATGTAATTCGTAAGGAGGAAACCGAAGATGTGCATAAAATGGCTGCGGTGCAGGTGCTGGACGAATCGTACATGAGCAGTTCTGTTTGGGAGGTCATCAAGAAACGATCCGGATGGCTGATGATACTTTTTGTTGGAGAAAGTTTTACCGCAACTGCCATGAGTTTTTTTGAAGATCAGATCGCTAGAGCGGTTGTGCTTGCCTTGTTTGTTCCGCTCATTATTTCAAGTGGAGGCAACACGGGTTCCCAGGCAAGCACGCTCATTATCCGTTCGCTTGCACTGGGAGAAGTAACCGTGCGCGACTGGTGGAAAATATTCAGCAAGGAGATAAAAGTAGGAATCGTGCTGGGGCTCATTCTCGGCATATTTGGTTTTCTGCGTGTTGCCGTATGGAATTCCTTTCTACACGTGTATGGAGAACACTGGATCTTGGTTGCAGTTACCGTAGGGTTATCTTTGATCGGGGTGGTGCTTTGGGGAAACCTGATGGGCACCCTTTTCCCTTTCATCCTCAAACGTTTAGGTCTCGACCCTGCCGTTTCTTCTGCACCTTTTGTAGCAACCATGGTGGATATTACAGGACTGCTTATCTACTTCACCATTGCTTCGCTGCTGCTTACCGGAGTGCTTCTTTAAAGCGGATACCAATGAAAATACTTTTTCTCGATTCTGCACACCCTTCCCTGAGAAAAGAACTGGAGAAGAATAATTTCATTTGCGAAGAGGATTTCATTTCTTCCAAAGAGGACATTAAAAAAAATCTTGCCAACTATGATGGAATTATACTCCGAAGCCGTATTAATATAGATAAGCCCTTCATCGATTGTTTTCTTCTTTCAAGGCCGGGGCGGATGCCATTCATCGCCCGCGTTGGTGCCGGCATGGAGCATATTGATGTTGCTTATGCGGAAAGCAAAGGAATAAAATGCCTTTCTTCTCCTGAAGGAAACCGCAATGCTGTTGCCGAGCATGCACTCGGTATGTTATTGAACCTCTTGAATAATATTTCCAAAGCCAATGCTGAAGTGAAAGCGGGGAAATGGCTGCGTGAACCCAACCGCGGAACTGAGTTGGAAGGAAAGACCATCGCTATTTATGGTTATGGGAATACGGGCTCTGCTTTTGCGAACGTGCTGAGAGGATTTGACGTTAATATCCTCGCATATGATAAGTACCGGGCTGTCTTGCCTCCCTTGGGAGGGGGTGTAGGGGGAGGACTTCAGGAATCCACTCCCGAAGAAATCTTTGTCCAAACCGACATCCTCAGCCTGCACCTGCCTTTGACCGAGGAAACAAAATACCTCGTTAACGATTCCTTCCTCAGTAAATTCAAAAAGAACATTTACCTCATCAACACCTCCCGCGGTCCGATTGTAAAAACCGATGACCTGGTTAAAAACCTCCAGAGCGGAAAAGTGCTGGGCGCGTGTCTGGATGTTATCGAATATGAAGAAACATCCTTTGAGGCTGTTAAACCCGGAACATTAAACCTTGAACCCGGAACTCAAAATGATTGGGTTTTTTTATCGGATAGTAAAAATGTTATTTTGACTCCGCACATTGCCGGATGGAGCTTTGAAAGCAGCAAAAAGATGGGGAGGATATTGGCGGAGAAAATAATTGCTTTGAAAAAATAGTAACTTCGTAAGACGAAATTTACCATGTTTCAAATAATAACAATAACTGATTCTGTCGCCTTATCGGAATTAAGATTGATGGCCGAAAATCAGTTTGGTTCTCTGATTAAAGGTGTAGTGGATATTGAAAAATGCATAATGGCTGTTGGAGGAGAAATGCATGCGGATGAAGAAGCGCACCTAATTGATGAAGGCAGCAGCCAGGAAAATCTTTGGGGCATAAATATTCACCCGGAAAAGGAAATGCCGGAAAGGATCGAGTTTGACTCCATGATTAACATACGTCCTTATCTGGGTAACCGCTCCCGTAGCGTTGAAAACCACGGTACTCAAAAGCGGATACTTGAAATTGTATCAAATCTTATTAAAGAATAGAACAATGGCATTTCAGCATTCGAATATGGCAGCGGGCAAATGGTTTGGCTATACACTCTGCCAGCAGATGGGGAATATTGGCAGCGAAGTTGGAAGAGCGGCCCGATGGCAGGGTAAGGACATGAAACTTTTTGAAGGGGCGGTTTTTCGTGCCATTGAATTACTTGATCTTACTTTAACAGACCCCCGCTGGAAAAACCGTTTCCGCGAGATTGCCCGGGCAAAGGAAACAGTATGTGATGCATTTACCGGAGGTAAGGAGTATAATTCTACTTTTCCTGAACTTGAAAGATATTTTTATCATTTTGCCTATGCGGCCCGGAATTCCGTGGGGCGCAAAGGCTGATCGCCTTCAAATAGCAGTGCAATTGCCAGGAATAATTAGATCTCTAAAAATGAGCTAAGTATCTGTAACGAAATAAGGTTTACAAAATTGGCTTTATTGTATAGTTCCATTCTCCATGAAATTCACTTTTTATAATATTAATTTTTCTTAGTTTTTCATCTGAGACCTTTACTCCTTTCTCGTACACTCCTTTATCCAATTTTGATTTTACTTTTAATCCTTTACTTGTTTTAGTTGCTGCAATTAAATCCACTACCAATTGAATATTGGTTAAGGGTTTCGCCCTCCAATTCATTGTAATGTGTGAAAATAATCGATGCTCTATTTTATTCCATTTGCTTGTACCCGGTGGAAAATGACTTACTGTTATTTCTTTACCTATTTCATCTGCTAATACCTGTAACTCTATTTTCCACAATCTACTCCTCGAACTGTTACTTCCTCCGCCATCCGCTGTAATAAATAGTCGTTTCGATTCGCTGAATTTTTCTTTCCCCATTTCTTCCCACCAATTTCTTATTGTTGATACCGCAAAACTGGCTGTATCATGGCTGATGCCAACACTTACCCAGCCTTCATTATTAGCCACATCATAAACACCGTAAGGAATTGCTTTGCCTAGATTTTTATCTATAAAGTCGTACACCTTTACCGTTGTTGGCTTTCCTTTTGAATGCCATTCTTTGCCCGCGTTCTTGAAGTTTCCAATCAATTCTTTTTTCTTGCAATCAACCGATATTACAGGGTCGCTATTACCTAAAAAACCTTTTGCTAATTCATTAATGTAATTAAATTGTGTGTCTCTATCAATGTGCTTGCCGCCTTCATGTGTTTTCCGATTCCCTTGTAAGCTATAGCCACTATTTTTTAAAATAACACCTGCTAATTTGTGACTTATGTTGTATCCCATATTTTTGGCCGCATCAGCTATATTGCGCAAACTTTTATTTGTCCAAAGCAACGGCTTCATTGGGTCGCCCATTGTATGTGGACTAACTATTTCTTCTATTACTTTTTCTAAATTGGTATTTTTTTCCGTTTCTTTCTTTCGTCCGCCCCCTTCTTTTCTTATCCGTTCATTGGTTGTATCTTTTTTTACAGGAACTGAAGCCAACTCTCTAATCCCAATATTTAAAGTCACCCTTGAAACTCCCGAGAGTTTCGACACTTTACTTAGTCCACCCCTTCCCATACTTTCTGCATCTGCAGCCAATACTATTCTGGTTTGTCTCTCATTTAAATGGGGAAGTATTTTTTTATACTTCTTTCGGATAAGGATATCTGTTTGCATACATTTTGTGTTTTCACAAATGTACATATTATTTCGTTACAGATACTAAGATTCAATTTTTCCTGATTTTAAACAAAGCGTGGACTGCCACTCGTGTGACAACAGCCCGCTCCGTGAGACCAACACGCTGGTAGCCGGACATATCCCCGACCCTACAACCAACGGGCCCGACAGTCTCCCTTTAACCACTTTGTCACGGTTTTTGAGATCACACACTGCTTGCACATTGCCGTGCTCGTGTCTGCGCGCGGCAAAGATCAAGCGTGAGGCTCCATCAAAAAACCGCGCCCAAAAATCACCATGCTATCCGTTCTTAGCTATATAATCCGTAATCATTTGTTTTCAACAATTAAAATTTTTGAAGGGATATTGTATAAATTAGCCCAAAATTCAATAATAATGATAAAAGAACCTGTAAAAAAGAAAAAGAGGTACAAGGTTGCCTCAAAACCTTCGGTTGTAAAAGAATGTGAAGAAAACTATTTCTTAACCCCACCGAAGCATTTAAAAAGAGAAGAAACATTCCTATCCATTAAGGAGGCCAGTGAATTTGCCAGTAATTATCTAAAAAGAAATGTTACCACCTCAAATATTTCCTATCTCATTCAATATGGCAGAGTAAAAAAAATTGGCGACAATGGCTCTACACTCATTGATAAAAATGAATTACTCGAATATTATCAATCTTATAATGGCACAAGAGCGGTAGAATGGAAAGAAAAATTAGGGAAGGATTTAAATTGGACTTTATCCTTTGACGAATATAAAGAAGCCGAAACTACCAAACATGTTCACCGACTCCACCCATATAAAGGAAAATTTATTCCGCAACTAGTTGAATACTTTTTAGATGCCAAGACCGATAAATTCAAAAAGGAAGTTTATTTCAAAGAAGGTGAAATAGTTCTTGACCCATTTTGCGGAAGCGGAACAACTCTTGTTCAGGCAAGTGAATTAGGGATGCACGCAATCGGCATAGATGTTTCCACGTTCAATGCAATGATCAGCAATGTTAAGATTGGGAAATATGACATTGAAGACATAAAAAAGGAAGCCGACAAAATCTCATCCGCGCTCAATCAGTTTATTACCAATTCCAAAACAGTTGCATTTGAAACCCGACTGCTTGAAGAGTTAAATAAATTCAATAATAAATATTTTCCTGTTCCTGAATATAAATACCAGTTAAAACAAGGTAAAATAAACGAAGATAAATTCGGAGCGGAAAAAGAAAAAGAATTCCTTCCAACATTTGACAAATTAGTTAAAGAATATAAAATTGAATTAAGGCAAAAGAAGTCTGATACATTTCTTGATAAATGGTATTTACAACATGTGCGAACAGAAATTGACTTTGTATACGATCTGATACGAAAAATAAAAAATGAAAACACGAAAAAGATTTTAAGCGTTGTACTCAGCCGAACAATCCGCTCCTGCCGTGCAACTACTCATGCAGATTTAGCAACCCTTTTCGAACCAATAACTTCCACATATTATTGCCAAAAACATGGCAAAATGTGCAAGCCATTATTTTCCATTCTTAAATGGTGGGACAGTTACAGCAAAGACACTCAGAAAAGATTAAAAGAATATAACGTATTGCGAAAAGAAACCCAGCAGGTTTGCCTTACAGGTGATTCGCGCTCGATAGACATTTTCAATGCATTGAAAGAGCAAAATCCTTCTTTCGCCCGGCTTGCAAAAGGATTAAAGATTAAAGGAATTTTTTCATCGCCACCCTATGTAGGCGTAATCGATTACCATGAACAACATGCTTACGCGTATGATTTGTTTGCCTTTGAAAGAAAAGATAGTCTTGAAATTGGTCCGCTTATTAAAGGTCAGGGGCGGGAAGCAAAAGAATCATACACAAAAGGAATTTCAGATGTATTAAACAATTGCAAAAAATTCTTTGTTCAAGATTACGATGTTTTTCTTGTCGCAAACGACAAATACAATATGTATCCAACCATTGCCGAACTTGCCGGCATGAAAATTGTTAATCAATATAAACGACCTGTATTAAACCGCACGGAGAAAGATAAAGGAGCCTATTCAGAAATCATTTTTCATTTGAAAGGGAAATAACGATGAAAGAAATTACACTTTACGAAATCACAACTGAGGATGTGATAACTGTTTCAGAAGAAATTAATATCCCCTTTACTAAAAAGGATTTACAATTTATTCAAGATAAAATCGGAGATTTTTTTAGGAGACAAGTGGCAAGATGCTGTTGAATATGCTCTAGTAGAGTTAAATAATAACAAGAAATTATAATGGCTCTTACAAAACTCGAAGTCCAATCCATAGAAGAAGTCCTCAAAAACTGCTTGCGTAATAAATTTCAAAATTATAAGCCAGAACCCGCATCCATGCCTTTTCATACACGTTTACTCGGCACAGACAGGTTAGCATTGTTTTCCTTTATTCATTCGCTCAACACAAATTTCGGCACTACAATTTTTGAACCCGTTGCGAAAACATTAGCAGCAAAAAACTTTAAAGCAGTTCATTCACAGGCACAAGCAGGAGATCAAATCAGCGAAGCAGCACATAAAGTAATTCAAGGAATAATGGACAATCTGACTACTGCAGGCGCTGCTCCAAATAAAGCGCAAGAAATAGAAGCAATCCGTAAGGTTTGCCAAAAAGGGAAAATGAAAAAGATAAAACCGACATTAGTTGATGTGTGGGTAGAAAGTAAATCCGGTGAATTATTCTTGTTTGATATTAAAACTGCAAAACCAAATGCTGGTGGCTTTAAAGAATTTAAAAGAACATTATTAGAATGGGTTGCAGTAGTCCTATCTGAAAATCCTAAAACAAAAATTAACACAATAATCGCCATCCCTTACAATCCTTATGAGCCAAAGTCTTATTCCCGCTGGACAATGCGCGGAATGTTGGATTTGGACAATGAATTAAAAGTGGCAGAAGAATTTTGGGACTTCCTCGGAGGAAAAGGCACTTACATAGAATTACTCGGTTGTTTTGAAAGAGTAGGAATAGAATTAAGGCCGGAAATAGATAAATATTTTTCAAGATTTAAATAATTCCTTTGCATAAGCTAATGTATTTTACAGATGCGGACATGCAGGAAATGCATGTTCTCCTCAAAGACAAGGAGATAAGTTGGCAGGCAATGAAAGAGGTGATCTGAAAGGCGGTTAAAAGTGCAACCTGATTCCCCTCATCTCAGGATTAATAGTCTGTTCGAATCTAATTTAATAAATATAAACAGCAGGATTGTAAACGCCCATAGCGAAGATCCTCCGTAACTGAAAAATGGCAGAGGGATTCCGATAACAGGAGCAAGGCCGATGGTCATTCCCACATTTACTGTTACGTGAAAAAATAAAATGGAAGCAACTCCATATCCGTAGATACGGCTGAAGGAGGATCGCTGTCGTTCGGCAATAAATAGTATTCGTAAAATAAGCGCGAGGAATAAAAATAAAATAAATGCGCTTCCGAGAAACCCCCATTCTTCACCCACTGTGCAGAAAATAAAATCGGTGCTTTGTTCCGGAACAAAATTATATTTCGTTTGTGTTCCCTGTAAAAATCCTTTTCCTGAAAAGCCTCCCGATCCGATTGCGATCAGGCTTTGATTTACGTTGTAGCCGGCTTTCTTTTTCATGTCCTTGCTTACTTCTTTTCCAAGGAAAACATTGATGCGTGTTTTCTGGTGCGGTTTCATCTTGCTGAAAGCCCTATCAACGCCCAATACTGCTCCGGAAGCAATGATCAACAAGGCAAAAACAGCCCATATTACCCTTTTGGCTTTTTTACGGTTCCGGCTGCTTACCCATATCGCAAATGAAATGACTGCAGCTATTAAAGCTAACAGGATAACGAGCACAGTTTTATTTACCAGCAAGGCGGAGAGGAGGAGCAGCGTAGTGAAAAATCCACCGAGCAGGATATTCCCGGAAAATCCTTCCCGGAACAGAACGAATATGAATGTGGTGTACACCAGTGCTGTTCCGGCTTCTTTCTGAAGGACGATAAGCAACGCAGGAAATAGAACGATGGAGAAAGCAATCACCTTGGTCTGGAAATGTTCCACGCGGGTGTTCATCGCGCTCATGTATTTTGCCAGCGCCAGACAAACGGCAAACTTTCCGAATTCGGCAGGCTGGAGGCCAAAATCCCCGAAGCGAAACCAGGACTTACTTCCTGAAACCTCGGTTCCGAAAAAGATGACGGCAATGAGTGACAGAACACTGGCAATGTAAATAGGGTAAGGAAAGGCGGTAAAAAAATTAGCGTCAAAGATCAGAACAACGATGGCGATGATCAGCGCTCCTGCGATCCACATCATTTGCTTTCCATACTTCTGGGAGATATCCAGAATGTTGTTGTGATCATCGTTATAAACGGCTGCATAAATATTCAACCAGCCCAGCAGCACAAGCAGCAGGAATAATCCTGTTATGATCCAGTCAATGTTCTGAAAGATATTTTTTTGCTCTCTGGACATACGATACAGATAATGCTAATAGTATCAATGAAACAAATAATACGAATGATACCATCACTGTTTTTTAATTGGTTGAATTTTATGAATGAGATCCATTTCGAACATTCTTTTTTCCACTTCAGGCCTTTTGATGGTATCTGTTGTGTATAATTCCATCATTAAGCTGGCAACTGGGGCTGCAAACTGAGATCCAAAGCCCGCGTTTTCAACCACAACTGAAATTGCAATTTTCGGATTTTCTTTCGGTGCAAAGGCAACAAATACTGAATGATCTTTTCCGTGCGGGTTCTGGGCAGTGCCTGTTTTTCCGCAGTAAGGCACGCTGTCTATTTTCTGCATGGCTGCCGTGCCGCTTTCCACCACTTTTGCCATTCCTTCCACCACAATTTCATAATGCTTGGGGTTAATTGTTGTTATCTGTTTTTTCCTGAATCCAAGTTGATCAATGGATTTTCCGTCAATAGATTTTATAGTATGGGGGATATAATAAAAGCCTCTGTTTGCTATGATGCACATTACATTTGCCATTTGAAGTGGCAATATCCCCAACTCTCCCTGCCCGATGGAGAGCGAGACGATGGTGGATGACTTAAAATCATTTTTGCCGAAAAATTTTTTCATGTAGTATTCAATACTCGGTACGTTTCCTCTTAATTCATACGGAAGGTCAGACCCCAGCGGCTTGCCGAGGCCAAAAGTGAGTACATGATTTCTCCAAACCTCATATCCTTTTTTAGTGGTGCCGAATTTTTTCGCATCTATGATACCGCGGAACACATAACAGAAATACGAATTACAAGATGTGGAAATGGCGCCCACTAAGTCGCGGGGAGAACTGTGTGCATGACATTTCGGCTTTCCTCCCATGATCGGATAACCTCCTCTGCAGGGATATAAATTTTCTGGTGTGAGTGTTCCTTCCTGCAAACCGACCAAGGAATTAATCAGCTTAAAAATTGATCCGGGAGGATAGGAAGCCATGAGTGCGCGGTTGAAAAGTGGCTTGAGTGTATCCTGCTGCAGTATTTTATAATTTTTTGGCAGGGCGCTTCCGACCATCAGGTTGGGATCATACCCGGGGCTTGAAATAAAAGCGAGTATTTCTCCAGTGGATGGCTCGATCGCCACCACGCTTCCAATCTTGTTCAGCATGAGCTTTTCTCCGTATGCCTGAAGTTTTGCATCAATGGTGCAGACAATATCTTTTCCGGCTACGGCTGCTGTATCGTACATTCCATTCATATAACTTCCTTGCGGACGGTTATGCACATCTACCACTTCAATATGAGTTCCTTTTATTCCGCGCAATACTTTTTCATAGGCTTTTTCCAATCCGCTGATGCCGATGTAATCTCCATCCATATAATACGAGCTGGTATCGGTTATTTTTTCAGAAACTTCCCCTACATAGCCAAGCAAATGAGGAGCTATAGGTTCCGGATATTTCCGGAGTGTGCGGGGCTGGAGAAAGAAGCCGGGAAATTTGTACAGTTTTTCCTGCAGGATGGAGGAATGTTCTATTGAAATTTCTTTTTCAAAAATAGAAGGCTTGCGGGAAGAGTTGGGCGGCAGGATCGCTTTCTCCATTCTTTTCAGAAATATTTTCCGGTCAATGCTCAGCACTTTGCAGAATTCTGCGGTATCAAGTTTTTTAACCTGGCGTGGGATCACAATGAGGTCATACGCTGCCTGATTGTACACCAGTCTTTTTCCTTTCCTGTCAAAAACATTGCCCCGTGCCGGATAATCCACCATGTATCGGAATGCCTGGTTACGGGCTGTAAGCTTGTATTGATCGTCAATGAGTTGTATGTAAAACAGGCGGGTTAAAAAAATAAGGATGATGGCAGAGAAGATCACAATGATCACATATTTTCTGTCTGAAAACTGCGAGGTCATTATGATTTTGGTCTAAAAAAGAAGAATTGGCTGATAAAAACAATCGTGAGTGAGAAAAGAGAGCTGAGTATTACGCGGAACAGGGTGGAAAAGAACCCGCTGAAGTGAAAGGCTTCCATGTAGAATAAAATGAAGTGATGGACTAAGATCAAAATTCCTGCGTAAGAAAAAAACCAGCCGAATCCGAATTGTTGTACAGTGGGGCTTTGAACTGCATCGTAGCCTTCACGGGGCGATATTAATTTCAGGACGTGGTCTCGCATAAATGCCATGAATACAGACGCGGCCGCATGCATCCCTCCCGTATCTGAGAACATATCAACGCTTATGCCGGCTATAAAGGCAAGTAAAAGCGCCATCCATTTGGGTGTCTGAAACGGAAGCATGAGGACGAAAAGCACATACAGGAAGGGATTCAGATAACCGCTGAGTTGAATGTTATTGAGCACCAATACCTGGAACAGTACAAGAAAAAGAAACCGGATCGTATTTTTAATGATCTCGTTAATCATGCTGTTTGGCTTTTTCAAGTCCGGTTTGCTCTTCTTTCTTCAGGTTGTTCACCACATTGACGTAAGACAACCGGTTAAAATTTGTTGACAGTTTTACGGTAACATTATAAAATGTATTGCCTGCAATTTTTTTAAAGTTTTCGATCGTACCAACCATGATCCCTTCCGGGAAAATGGAAGAATAGGAACTTGTAACGATCACATCTCCTTTTTTCAGATGAAGGTGAGAGGGTACTCGATCCATTTTTGCGTGCCATTCGTCTTCTCCGTTCCAGGTTAGGATGGAGTTTTCGCCAAACTTTTGTATGGTAACAGGCACGCGCATGCTCTCATGCAGTACTGACATCACAGAGCAGAAATTGCCCGACACATCACGTACGATCCCAACGATCCCTTCGCTGCTGATCACAGCCATTTCGTTTTTCACTCCCTGATTTGAACCCGCATTAAGTGTCAGATAGTTATTTCTGCGGTTGGTGGAATTGTTCACCACTTTTGCAGTCAGATAAATGTATGATTGTTTTAGTGCTGAGTCTTTGACGGTAACCTGCAGACCGGATTTAGGCGAATAAGATTGACGTAGCTGATTGCGGAGCAGCACATTTTCATCTGCCAGTTTTTTATTTGTTTCTTTTAAGCTGAAATAATCTGTTATGTCTGAATACGTTTCATAAATGTTTCCGGAAATTGCATTGGACGAGTTTAAGAAATGGGATCTCTGAAAATGATTGTTGCGGACTACCAGAAAGATAGCGAAGGTTTCAAGAGAAAGAAAAAGCAGGAGGTAGTAATTACGGGTGAGGAATAATATCAAGTTACGCATGAGAGGTATAAAGCATTATATCTTTTTACCTGATTAAGAATGGAAACTTATCCGCATTCTTCAAAGCGATCCCTGTTCCGCGGGCTACTGCACGGAGAGGATCTTCCGCAACATGGACAGGAAGTTTTGTTTTCAAAGAAATGCGTTTGTCCAGCCCCCTGAGCAAAGCCCCGCCTCCTGTGAGGTAAATCCCGGTACGGTAAATATCCGCTGCAAGTTCCGGAGGTGTGATCTCAAGTGCATTCAATATCGCCTCTTCAATTTTAGAAATAGATTTGTCAAGCGCGTGCGCAATTTCTGAATAAGAAACAAAAATTTCTTTAGGAACTCCTGTCATAAGATCTCTTCCGTGCACAGGATAATCGGGTGGTGGATTGTCAAGATCAGGAATAGCAGCGCCTACTTCAATTTTAATTCGTTCCGCAGTGCGCTCACCCACTAAAATATTGTGCTGCCTGCGCATGTATTCTTCTATGTCAGCAGTTAATTCATCGCCAGCAATGCGGATGGATTTATCGCAAACAATTCCGCCCAGCGCAATGATCGCGATGTCGCTTGTACCACCGCCAATATCTACGATCATATTCCCCATGGGCTCTTCCACATCAATTCCTATACCAAGAGCTGCAGCCATGGGTTCGTGGATGAGATAAACTTCCTTTCCTCCTGCATGTTCCGCAGAATCTTTTACGGCACGTTTTTCAACTTCAGTAATTCCTGAAGGAATGCAAATTACCAATCGCAAGGAAGGAGCGAATAATCTTCTTCCGGGATTAATCATCTTAATCAGCCCGCGTATCATAAATTCTGCTGCATTGAAGTCGGCAATTACTCCATCGCGGAGCGGACGAATTGTTTTTATGTTTTCGTGAGTTTTCCCGTGCATCTGCATTGCCAATTTACCAACTGCAATCACTTTTCCGGTGTTGCGCTCAATGGCAACGATGGAGGGCTCGTCCACCACCACCCTATCGTTGTGAATAATGACTGTATTGGCGGTGCCAAGGTCAATTGCTATTTCTTGTGTGAGGAAACTGAAAAATCCCATGCTGGTTACGAATTACGAATTTTGTTACGAATGTTACTAATTTCCCTCAGGCTGTTTTTTTGTATGTTTCAAATGTCGAACTCCTGATCTTAACTTTTGCATGTCGTTTTATTAGTTATCCACAAACTTTTTAACCTCGTCTTTCTCCCTTTAGGGTCGGGGCCTGTACTAATGTTTAAAATGCCGAACGCCTGTAAATACCATAGACATCTTATTCTTGTCGCAGTAATCAATGGAATCCTTGTCTTTTACCGAGCCTCCCGGCTGAACAACGGCCGTGATACCTTCGTTATGGGCTATTTCCACGCAATCGGGGAAAGGGAAAAAGGCGTCTGATGCCATTACTGCGTCTCTCAGGTCAAAACCGAAGTTTTTTGCTTTGAGAATAGCCTGCTTCAGTGCGTCCACCCGGGATGTTTGCCCAATTCCGCTGGCGAGTAGTTGCCCGTTCTTTGCCAGGACGATTGTATTCGACTTGCTATGCTTTACAATCTTATTCGCAAATACCAGGTCATTCAATTTCTCCTTGGACGGAATTGCTTTAGTGACTGGTTTCATATCATCTGCAGATTCGGTTTTAAAGTCCCGGTCCTGTTCCAGGTAGCCATTCAGGGCGGTGCGGATGAGTTTTGCAGAAAGTTCAGCAGATTTTTGCCGGAGGATTATGCGGTTTTTTTTTTGTTTTAGCAAAGTAAGAGCCGTTTTGTCATACGAAGGGGCGATGATCACTTCGAAAAAAAGTTTGTTTATTTCTTTTGCTGTAACTTCATCCACGTTTGCATTGGTTATCAGGATACCGCCAAATGCAGAAACCGGGTCACCGGCAAGGGCATTTTTCCAAACATCTGTGAGATTTTTCCCGGATGCAATCCCGCAGGCATTATTGTGCTTTAAAATGGCGAAGGTGATAGCCCCTTTTAATTCCCCCGAATGGAGAAAAATAGCATCTGCTGAACCCTCCCTTTGGTGGGTGGGTGGGCTGAATTCCGCCATGAGGTTTACCGCAGCATCAATATCCAGGAGATTATTGTAAGAAAGTTCTTTTCCGTTTAGCTGTGCGAACATCTTTTCAAAGTCACCGTAGAACGTCCCTTTCTGGTGCGGATTTTCACCGTAGCGGAGCGACTTTGTCCCGATAGCTATCGGGATTACGGCAGAACCGCTCATCGCCTCACTCCCATCCCCTCTCCTCGGGGAGAGGGGGTCAACAGCCCCGGAAAAATAGGTGTGTATAGCCGTGTCATAGTTTGACGAAACTCCAAATGCTTTTGTTGCCAGAAATTTTCTATCTTCAAGAGTAGAAACACCTTTTTTATCCTTTAGAATTTTTAAAAGATACGAGTATTCATTTTTGGAAGGAACAATAACCACGTCATTAAAATTTTTTGCTGCGGCACGAATGAGGGAAATTCCGCCAATGTCAATCTTCTCGATAATTTCGGTCTCGGCTGTTAGACCCCCTTCTCCCCCAGGAGAAGGGTTAGGGGATGAGGTGTGTTTTGAAACGGTCTCTTCAAACGGATACAGATCAACGATCACCAGATCTATCTGCGGAATTTTATATTCTTCCAACTGCGCCACATCGCTTTGCAGTTCTCTGCGGCTCAAAATGCCTCCGAAAATTTTAGGATGCAGTGTTTTTACTCTTCCTCCCAAAATGGAAGGGTAGGAAGTAAGCTCTTCCACCGGGGTAACTTTCACCCCTGATTTTTCTATAAACTCTTGAGTTCCTCCGGTGCTGAAAACGGTTACGCCAAGCTCGCCTAATTTTTTTACGATGGGTTCAAGATGGTCTTTGTAAAAAACGGAAATGAGAGCGCTTTTAATTTTCTTATCTCCGGTCATTGCGATTTGTTAGGGGGTAAAGCTATCAAATTCGTCCTCCCTCTTCACCCGCAAAGTTATGACAAATAGGGGAGTTTACTAACATAATATCAACTAAAGCACGTAAACGAAACCATACGAAAAGAACGAAAAGAAGAATTTTTCAGGTTGTTTGTTCCTGAAAATATAGATGTACTTTTCGTACATTCGTACGAATTAGTTTTTCGAAGATTTCATGTTGTTTATTACCCTTTTCAAAGAAAGTTTTCTCTTTGCCGTGCAGGCATTGGTAACCAACAAACTCAGGAGTTTTCTCTCCCTGCTCGGAATTACGATTGGAATTTTTTCAATTATTTCGGTTTTTACGATGACGGATTCTTTGGAGAAAAAACTACGCGACAGTGTAAAATCTTTGGGCGATGATGTTATTTATATTCAGAAGTGGCCTTGGACTTTTGGCCCGGATTATCCCTGGTGGAAATACATGAACCGTCCCGTTCCGAACATAAGTGAATTGCGTGAAGTTGAAAAGTGGTGCAAGAAAGGAGATGCTTTTGCATTTATGATTTCTGCGAACGGAACGGCAAAATACAAGAGCAACAGCGTAGAAAATGCTAATATGATCTGCGTTTCCCACCAGTATGATAAGATACGTTCGTTTGTGATCAGTGAAGGAAGGTATTTTACTGAGAATGAATCCGAAAGCGGAAAATCCATCTGCATTATCGGAAATACCATTGCGGAGGGACTATTTGGCCAACTATCTGCGGTGGGGAAGGAAATTAAAGTTCGCGGCAGCAAACTTACTGTTGTTGGCGTATTGAAAAAGGAAGGAGAGAGCATGCTTGGTAACAATGTGGATACACAAATACTGATTCCTATCAATTTCGCGCGTAATCTTGTGGATCTCCGTAACGACCGGTTTGAACCCATGATCATGGTGAAGGCCAGGGCAGGAGTGTCGAATGATGAACTTATTGATGAACTGACCGGTATCATGAGGGGGATAAGAAAACTGAAACCGATCGCTGACGATAGTTTTGCGCTCAATCAAACATCGATGATATCCAGTCAGGTGAACGAGATATTTGACGTAGTGGGGATCGCAGGATGGGCGATTGGTGGTTTTTCAATTCTGGTGGGAGGATTTGGAATTGCAAACATCATGTTTGTGTCCGTTAAGGAGAGAACCAATCTAATAGGGATACAGAAATCGCTCGGAGCAAAAAATTATTTTGTGCTGCTTCAATTCCTTGCAGAAGCAGTGATGCTTTCTGTGATGGGTGGAATCATTGGTCTTGTATTGATCTATGCCGGAACTTTTGTGGTTGAATCAGCCATGGAAATGGAAGTGCCTCTCACCCGTTCAAATGTTATTTTAGGGATGACAATTTCAGCATTAATTGGAGTAGTATCCGGTTTTGTGCCGGCTTATACTGCTTCACAATTAGATCCTGTTGAAGCAATCCGGACAAATTAAGCATTTGTTATTTGTAATTTATGGAAATTATCAGAAAACGCCCGCTCATTCTCACTATCATCTGTGTGGCGGGCATTTTATGGAGCTTGATGAATTTTATTTTTATTTTCTCTCCCTTTATAAAAAAAATCAGCGATTGGGCTCCGGCAATTTATGGCGTTATTGTGGCACTCCAATTTATATCCTTTGTCGGAATCTGGCACATGAAGCGTTGGGGCGTGTTGTTTTACCTCTTCTCTTTTTTCTTAAAACAGAGTTTTACCATTCTCATTAATGATATTGGCATTTCGGAGAAGGTTGGAATTGGCATCTCTACCCTCTTTATCGTATTCTTTCTTATTTATTATAGGCAGATGGATAAGGAATTATAAAAAAATCATACACTTATCCCAATAATCATTACCGGAATATCAATATCGGCTGTTCCTCTTTTTTCTAAATCCCAAACAAATTGTTCAAAATAAGAAACGCCCGTTGACATTTGTTCAGCTAACTCTTTGAAAGGAACAATCTCGATTCCAGCAATGATATGTCCAAGGTTTTTAAAAATAGTCATCTTAGCGCAGACATTATACACCATAAAAGAATACTTGCCAAATTGAACTTCGACACCTAATTTATTTTTTACAAAATCCATATCTCTATATGGATAAACTTTCTTTTTGTAAGGATTATTGTAACCATTGACGTAATGATTGGTATTATAATCGCATGGTTCTTTAATATTTTTCCAGCCAAGCGGAGAAAGTTTCTTTTTCAATATTCTGTAAATTCTTGAGTGCATCTCCATGCAGTATCTCATGTTGAGCATCAGTATGGAAAAACTCTTCTATGCTTGTTTGATTTTTCATAATACAACAAATGTAAAACTATTTTTTGCAAAAGCATGATCATTTCTTTATCGTTGCAAGAATACTCACCGCAGTGTCAATATCTTTTATGTTCTCAATTTTGAGTGTCAGTTTACTTTCGCCCTCATTCATGGAGCAGGTTTTTGGATTGCTTTGTACAAACTGTAAAATCTGCGAGAATTTTTTGCTTTGGTAGTAAGGCGATTTTTGGTTAGAGACAAACCAAGCGGTGATTTTTTTATTTTTCAAAATAAGTTTTTCAAAACCAAGTTCAACGGCCAGCCATCGAAGGCGAACTACACTAATCAGTTTTTTCACCTGATTGGGAACAAGTCCAAATCGGTCTTGTAAATGTTTTTCGAAAGCGACAAGTTGATCCTCTGTTTTGCTGTTGTCTAATTGCCGGTATAGTGCAATTCGTTCCGAAATGCTTTCAACATATTCTTCCGGAATCAATACTTCCAGATCGGTATCTATTGTGCAATCGCGAACGAAGTTTCTGTCCTCTAAGTTCCGGCTTCCGGCTGTTTCATTGCCTACTGCCAACTGCCTGCCGTCTACTTCTTCACGCAATTCCTGCATCGCTTCATCCAGAATTTTCTGATACATCTCGTAGCCAATATCCGTAATGAACCCGCTTTGCTCTGCTCCCAGCAGATTCCCCGCTCCGCGTATATCGAGATCGCGCATGGCAATGTTGAATCCGCTGCCGAGGTCTGAAAATTCTTCTATGGCACGAAGGCGTTTTTTTGCTTCGTTGGTGAGGGATGCGAAAGGGGGAGTGAGCAGGTAGCAAAATGCTTTTTTATTGGAACGGCCCACGCGTCCGCGCAATTGGTACAGGTCGCTTAGCCCGTAGTTCTGTGCATCGTTGACAATTATTGTATTCGCATTTGCAATATCCAATCCGGATTCAATGATGGTGGTACAGACAAGCACATCGTAATCTCCCTCTATAAAATTAAGCATGGCTTTTTCAAGCGCTTCACCTGTCAGTTGCCCGTGGGCGACAAGCACTCTTGCCTTTGGGCATAACTTCTGAATGAGTTCGGCATATCGCCCAATATTCTGTACGCGGTTGTGTACGAAGAATACTTGCCCGCCCCGTTGAAGTTCGTATTCGATGCCCTCTTTGATCGTTTTTTCGTTGAACTGACCCACTTCTGTGTGAATGGGATATCGGTTAGGAGGCGGGGTGTTGATCACGGAAAGATCCCGTGCCCCCATCATGGAGAACTGAAGCGTTCGCGGAATGGGCGTTGCGGTGAGTGTAAGTGTGTCCACATTCTCTTTCAGTGTTTTCAACTTGTCTTTTGCGCCAACACCGAATTTTTGCTCTTCATCCACAACCAACAAACCAAGGTCTTTGAATTTTATGTCTTTTCCCAGAAGGCGGTGAGTACCGATAAGTATATCAACTTTTCCTGCTTCTAATTTTTTCAATGTTTCCTTTTGATCCTTCAAAGATTTAAACCGATTTATGTAATCCACCGTGACGGGAAATCCTTTCATCCGCTCTGCAAAAGTCTTGTAGTGTTGAAGAGCGAGAATGGTGGTGGGTACGAGCACTGCAGTTTGTTTTCCATCCAATACTGCCTTGAATGCCGCACGAATGGCAATTTCTGTTTTTCCGAAGCCAACATCTCCGCAGATCAGCCTGTCCATGGGGAATTCCTGTTCCATGTCGCGCTTCACATCTGCAGTTGATTTCACCTGGTCCGGGGTGTCTTCGTATAGGAAGGAAGATTCTATTTCATTCTGCAGATAATTATCAGGAGAAAAGGCAAACCCTTTCTGCGCTTTCCGTTTCGCATAAAGTTTGATCAGATCGAAGGCAATCTCCTTCACCTTTTTTTTTGTTTTTCGTTTCAGGTTCGTCCATGCGTTGGAGCCGAGCTTGTCCAAACGGGGTGCTTCACCCTCTTTCCCGGAATGTTTGGCAATCTGGTGAAGTGAGTGAATGCTTATGTGAAGTGTGTCGTTGTCTTTGTAAACCAATCGAATTGCTTCCTGCCACCTCACCCCCGACCCCTCTCCTGCAGGAGAGGGGAGCACTATCTTCTCCATGCCACCAAAACGACCAATCCCGTAATCAATGTGGGTGACATAATCTCCTGGCTGAAGGGACTTCAGCATTTTAATGGTAAGCGCCTCGTTCTTTTTAAAATTGCTGTTCTTGAGTTTATATCGGTGATAGCGCCCAAATATCTGGTGATCGGTGTAGCAGGAAATTTTGTTGTCGTTGTCAATGAAACCTTCGTGTATTCCTCCCTGATCCTCTCCGAACGGAAACCGCATAGCTATTTCCACCGTTGCTGGGAAAAGGCTTTCGTAAATTGCCCGAAGCCGTTCCATTTGCTTCGGATTGTCAAAAAGAATAAGATTGCTGTATCCGTTTGAGTTTTGTTTGTTCAGGTTCTCAAACAACAGGTCAAAATTTTTGTTGAAGGAAGGTTGGGGGGAGAAGTTGAAACCGACCTCACCCATAATCTCTCTTCTTGAGGAGTGGGGAGAAGAACTAAATTCGATGCAGGGAACATTTGAAAATTCACTTTTCAGTTCCTCGCTGGAAATGAAAAGTGTGGATGCGTCTTTTTCGAGTACTGATTTCAGCCCTTCGTCAATAGTGCTGAGAATATGGTTTTCGTTGTCGAGCCAGACGAAAAGGTTACTTTTGCTTTCCAGTATGTAGTCCAGAATAGAGGTTGATTTTCCCTCTGCTAATTTCTCCTGAATATTCGGAAGGATACTTGCTTTGTCAAAATTCTGAAGTGAGAGCTGGTTGGCGGTATCAAATGTTCGGATGGACTCCACTTCATCTCCTGCAAGTTCGATGCGGAAGGGGGCATCATTGGCGAAAGAAAATATGTCCACAATCCCTCCGCGAACAGAATATTGTCCCGGCTCTATCACGTAATCACACCGTTCAAACCCATACTCATTTAAAAGGTCGGTTAAAAATTGCAGGGAGATTTTTTCTCCTTTATTAATATCAATCGAATTTTTTTCAAGAAACTCTTTTGAAATAACTTTTTCTGCAATGGCCTCAGGATAGGAAATGATGGTAAGTGATCCCTGTCGGATGGCATTTAATACTTCGGCTCTAAGTTGAATGGAGGGTGTGCCCAGTTCCTCGGTAGTGAAGGGACGCTTGAAGGAAGAAGGGAAAAACCTCACCCCCGACCCCTCTCCCGCAGGAGAGGGGAGTGAAACAGCCAGGGTTTCCAGATCATTCAGAACATAGGCTGCCTGTTCTTTGTCCTGTAGAATAACCAAGTGGATACCCGGCCGGTGCTCCGAAACTGCACGGATTATGAAAGAAGCGGAAGAACCGGAAAACCCCTTTGCGGAAACCGACTTCTTTTCTCTTAGACATTCCGAAATGGACAACACCCTTTCATCTCCGAAATAAATTTTCAGAAGCGATGAAAGATCAATAGCAGAATTTTCTGCTTGCCCCATATACATTATAAAGATAGCGAGAAAATCCTGATGCAGTTGGCTACTGTTCCTCCTCTCCTTTGGGGAGGGGGTTAGGGGGAGGGGTGTTTATTGTCCCGTCAATTCCCTAACCTTATCCCTATACTCTTCCGATTTATCTTTATCGCCCATCAGCTCGTAGGTTACCGCTAAGTTTCCCAATGCCTGTGTATTAGTGGGATACAATGCAACAACTTTGTTCAGCACTTCAATATTTTTAGGATAGTTTTTGAGCATTCCGTAGCAATTTGCCAGGTTTACGAGTGCATCTACAAAAGTTGGATTTAATTGTGTAGATTTATCCAGACAACGAGCCGCATTTACATAATCGCCTTTCGATGCGTAGTCGGTTCCGAGTTTGTAGTAGAACTGAAAATCGCGGGTATTCTCCGGTGTTGAATTCTCTACCGAATCAAGATTAGTGGAAGTAGGAAAAATCCGCACATCCAATCCTGTCTTTTTCTGGTGATTGTCCCGGTTTTTTTTACCATCCGGGAAATACGGATTCACATCTACCGCTTTGTTATAATAATAAGATGCCACTTCATTTTTTCCGAGACCTTCATATAGAATCCCCATGTTGTTATAGCTGATCGCATAACCGGGCGCTTCCTGAATGGCACGGGTATAATAATAGATAGCTGAATCATTATTTATCCGCACGGTTTGATACGCAACGCCTAATTTGAAATAGGCATCACCGAATCGTGGATTTATTCTCAATGCCTCCTTGATCTGCCCGGTCCCTTTATCAAACCATTCGTTTTTTTCTTTCTGGTCCTTTGCTGAAATTCCCATGTTGATGAGCTCGCTTCCGTAATGCCTGCGTACCTGGCAGGAGTTGGGGGATGCATTTACATCGGTGGAGAAAAGCGTCATGTTATCGTGCCAAATAGGGTTGCGGGTAACTGTCTTGAAAGAATACAGAATGAAAATGACCAATAAGAGGCCCGGTCCCAAACCCTCCCGAAGGGAGGGGAGTTTGTACGACTTTTGCATCCAATAATTTTGGATTGTCGCCCAACCCGAGCTTCGCTCCCAACCTACGGTTGTCCTTTGGGGAGATACGAGAGAGGCTAAACACACAATGACTATGCTGAATCCCAGGGAGGGAGCGTATAAGAATCGTTCCGCAAAAATGCCTCCGCGAAGAAATACAAAGGCCATCGCGGGGGCCAGCGTGGCGCAGAAGAGCAGGACACCCAACGATACAGGATTTTTTTTAAGCAGGCCTTTGAAACTGAAATATGCGAGGGTTATAGTAAGCAGGAATCCGAACAGCACACCGGCCGAGGCAAAGGTTACAGCGGGTATCTGGTTGTAGGAGTAATCATAAGTCAGCGGGTGAGGAAATAGTATCATCCGGATAGAATGCATAAAGATATAGAATGTGGTAGGGAGTTTGGTGCCTGCTTCGGCATAGGGGTAGTTTACAATGTCTTTTGGGATTTGCGCTTCAAGTGATCCAAGTACACCCAATTTGTGCATTTGAAAAATAAGTATCATTAGCGCAAATGGAATTGCCCTGAGCAAACTTTGTTTGAAATTCAAATTGGATCTGAAAAATATTGCCAGAGGGGCGATGAGCAGTCCGGTCATGGCCGATTCTTTGGAAAGCAGGGCGAGATAAAAGAAAATAGAGGAGAGGATCAGAAGTTTGAAATTTATTTTTGTATCCTTGTAAGCTGCGAGCAAGATGTATATTCCAACGATAAGATTGAGAAAGGATAGTATCTCATCCCGGCTTTTGATATTTGCCACTACTTCCGTGTGAATGGGGTGTGCAATAAACAGCAGCGTAATTGCAAAGGAAAATACGGGATGATAATTCCGGAAAAGATTCATCAAAAGCATGCAGAGGAAAAATCCGGTGAGGGCGTACAGAATCACATTTCCCAAATGGCTCACATGAGGGTTGCCCGGAAAGAATTCATTTTCAATGGCGAACGTAATCATGGAGAGGGGGCGGTAATACCCCAGGTTCACATTATCAAAATGCCACATACCAACGCTCAGGATCTTTGGAATACCGCTGATACCTTCTGTTACATATTCATTCCCGGTGATTGCGCCCACATCGTCCAGCACATATTCATGCTTAACGGTGTCCAGATAAAGACAGAAACCAACTACTGTGCATATCACCGCGAACCATATATTTGGTTCAAAGGTTGGTAATACAGCTTGTTTGGGCTTTGCCTGTTTTTGTGGAGCGCTTTTTATAGGTTTCTTGGGAGCCATCAGAGTGAGGCGAATTTACGAATAAGTATAGTTCCTTATCTTTACATCTCCATGAAAAGGATTTTTTTTCTGATACTGTTTGCCATTCATGTATTGGCTTCTTTCGGACAACCAAAACTCGTTGTTGGCATTGTGGTGGATCAGATGCGCCATGACTATATTCAGAGATATTGGAACAAGTTTGGAAATGAAGGTTTTAAAAGGTTGGTAAATGAGGGATTTTCCTGTAATAACACGAATTACAATTATGTACCCACCTTTACCGGACCGGGACATGCGTCCATTTACACTGGCGCCACTCCGTCTGTTCATGGAATTGTTTCCAATGAATGGAGAGAAAAAATGACAGGCGATAGGATCTATTGTGCAGACGATAAATCGGTTACTACTTTAGGAGGTAAGAGCAATGCCGGACAAATGTCACCGAAAAATTTAATTACGTCAACAGTGGGGGAAGAATTAAGAAAAGCAACTAACAATGCATCAAAGGTCATAGGCATCGCGCTGAAAGACAGGGGAGCAATTTTGCCGGCAGGACATAAGTCAACCGCGGCATATTGGTTTGATGTTTCTACCGGAAACTGGATATCCAGTTCGTATTACATGAAGGAACTCCCTGCCTGGGTAAATGGTTTTAATAAAAAGGAATCTGCAAAAAAATATTTAACCCGGCAATGGAGTACGTTGCTTCCGATAGAGCTGTATACAGAAAGCGATGCGGACGACAATATTTGTGAAGAGTCATTCAAAGGAAAAGAAAAACCTGTGTTTCCTTATGACTTACCTTCTCTAATGAAGAATAATGGCAGTCTTGGTTTGATACGAAGCACTCCTTTCGGCAATTCTTTCACCAAAGACTTCGTACTGGAAACAATTAAAAATGAAAAGATGGGGAAAGGTACTGTGCCGGATTTTCTTTGCATCAGCTTTTCTTCCACGGATTATATTGGTCACCAGTTTGGTCCTCAAAGTGTGGAGGTGGAAGACTGCTACCTGCGTCTGGATAAAGACATTGCAGATTTTCTGAAATTCATGGATGAATGGGTGGGTAAGAGTAACGCACTGGTATTTCTCACTTCGGATCATGGAGCTTCCGAAGCGGTTCCCTGCCTTCAGAAGAAGAATATGTATACGGGAGTGATCCATGAAAAAGCGATCTCGGATTCGTTGAAGAAATTCCTGCTGCGCACCTATAAGGATACCCTTATGGTTATTGTAAATGATTTTGATGTGTATTTTGACAGAAAAAAAATAGAACTCAAGAAATACGATATTCAGGAGATCAGGCAGTCGGTCGCGGGATATCTGCCATCCCTGAAAGGAATTGCGTATGCAATTTCATCGGATAAGATACAGGAAGATCGACTTTCTTCCCCGGGCCGATGGGAACAGGACACGATTCATTTAAAAGTGAAAGCAGGATTTTATTCGGAACGTTCGGGCGATGTAACCTTCGTTCTCAAACACGGATGGCTGCAGGGATATGAAAAGGGAACTTCGCATGGCTCACCTTATAAATATGATACGCATGTGCCTCTGATTTGGTGGGGACATACTGTAAGTTACGGAAGTACGGAAGAAGATCTGACGATTACGCAGATTGCTCCTACAGTATCGGATATTTTGAAGATACCGGTGCCGAATGGATGTACAACAAAAGCAATTCAGTTAGTGAAATGACAATAGGATGAATATTTAGTTGAAGCAGTCTTTTAGTTTCGTGAGATTGCTTCGTCCTGATCAGGGCATCAGGACTCGCAATAATGTTACACAATGAAATGACCAAACAAAAAATATTTACCCGCACCATCTGGACACTCGGCTTTGTGAGCTTGTTTGCTGATATTGCCAGCGATATGCTATATCCCGTGATGCCCATCTATCTGAAATCAATTGGTTTCACGGCACTTTGGATAGGTGTTCTTGAGGGTTTTGCAGAAGCGGTTGTGGGTTTATCCAAAGGATATTTCGGAAAACTTTCGGACGAAAAGGGAGTCAGAATGCCGTTTGTACGCTTGGGGTATTTTGCTTCCGGAATAGCAAAATCCATTATTCCATTTTTTGCTTCTCCCGTATGGGTTCTGTTTGCCCGTTCTGCCGATCGTCTTGGGAAGGGTATTCGTACAGGAGCAAGAGACGCTGTTCTATCAGACGAATGCAGTAAGGAGAATAAAGGAAAGGTATTTGGTTTACACAGAGCTATGGACACTATTGGCGCTGCATTGGGGCCACTGGTTGCTCTGGCTTATCTGTATTATTTTCCGGAGGATTATAAAACACTTTTCTTTATCGCTTTTGCTCCGGGTATGATCAGTGTTGGGCTGACTTTTCTTGTGAAAGAACGATCTCCTCTCGAGTTGCGCCACCTGCCTCCGGTAGTCCCGAAGGGCGAGAATTTGAAGTTGCCTGTACCGCCCCCCTTTGGGTCAGACAGAAGTGCTGACTCTCGCAAAGCGGAGGGGCGGAGGGGCTTTTCTTTCTTTTCCTACTTATCCTATTGGAAGATGTCTTCTCCGGAATACAGGAAGGTGGTTCCCGGATTGCTTCTCTTTGCTGCATTCAACAGCTCGGATGTTTTTCTGCTGCTGATGGCCAAGCACATGGGCATTGCCGATCTTGATATAATCATGGTCTATATTTTTTACAATCTGGTGTATGCACTTTTCGCTCTCCCTTTCGGGCATCTTGCCGACAAAATGGGAATGAAAAAAACATTTATGCTGGGACTTATGCTTTTTTGCATCACCTATGTCGGAATGGCATTTGTGCGGGACACACCCATGCTCTTCGGATTGTTTTTTATTTATGGATTGTTTTCCGCGGTGAATGAAGGAGTCTCCAAAGCGTGGATCGCAAAAATTGCCGATCCTCAGGAAACGGCAACTGCCATTGGATTTTTTTCCAGTGGAACCAGCATTGCAGCCATGATTGCCAGTACAGGTGCCGGATTGATATGGGTTACTGCCGGAGCGCAGATAACATTTTTGATTTCTGCAGCGGGCGCTTTCCTCGTTTTTATTTATCATCTTCTGAACATGCGGGATCGACTTATATAAACATATTATTGCCAAAATAAATTATAAATTATACATTTGCAACTGGTTGATAACATACGCTATGAGGAGATTTAAAATTTTATTTACTGTTCTGCCAATCGTTATTCCAGAATTTTCGAAATCCCAAATTACCATAACGAAAACTGACATGCCTGTATTGAATGATACTGTCCGTGTAAGTGCAGCCGCTTCGTTTTCCGGGATCAATACTCAGCTTACAGGTGCGAATTATGTATGGGATTATACTTTTTTAGAACCCGATTCGCAGCGGGTGATAAAATTTGAAGCGCCCGTTTCAACCCCCTATCCCTTTTTTGCGCTGAACGCCAAGTATGGAGTGAGAAACTACTCCCCGGATCCCTTTCCCTTTATATTATTTGGCGGAGCGCCCGAAAATGTATATGATTTTTATACTATTTCATCGGCTAATTACCGGCAAACGGGATATGGCATTACTGCGATGGCAGCTTCGTTGCCGATTTTTTACAATAAGCCGGATATTATTTATACGTTCCCCCTGAATTATGGCAAAGTGGATTCATCCCAAAGCGGATTCGGATATCCTATGCCCGGTTTAGGTTTTTATGGAATTGATAAGAATCGGTTAAATGTCGCGGATGGATGGGGAAAACTGAAATTACCTTACGGTGAGTTTGACGCAGTGAGGGTGAAATCCACCATTAATCAATCGGATACCATTTACCTTGATACCCTGGGAATTGGCATGCTGATCCCTCGTCCTACACGGCACGAATATAAATGGATGGGGAAAGGAAGTAAAATACCCTTGTTGCAAATTGATGAAACAGATTTTGGTTTTGGCCTGGTTACTATTAACAGAGTAGAGTACCAGGACAGCATGTTGAGCGCAATGAGCGCACAGATCATTTCCACGCCTACCTGCCCGGGAGCGAAAAAAGGAACAATGGAAGTGATTTCTCATGGAGGGAAAGCGCCTCATGTGTATTCATGGAATTCGGGGCAAACAACAACCTACCTTTCCGGCTTGGAGGAGGGAGTTTATTCGGTAACAGTTACCGATCAATACGGGGATACAATAACACTTATTGATTCAGTGGAGGGCAAAAAACAATCCGTTGAGTGCCTGATTATTCCCAGTGCTTTTACTCCAAATGATGATGGGGTGAATGAGGTGTGGAACATCCCGGGCTTAAGCGAGTTTTCCGATTGCCGGGTGGAAATTTATAACCGATGGGGTTCCCTGTTATATTCATCAACAGGATACACCAAACCCTGGGACGGAAAATACAATGGAGAAAATTCTTCAACGGGAACGTATTACTACACGATAAAAGTTCAAAGCAATATGTATCAGGGAACAGTAACTATAATCAGGTGATAAGGGTATGAAAAAACAGGCGGCCTTTTTAAGTGTTATGTTTTCCGGGGTTTTAACGCTTCCGGCACAGCAATTGCCTTTACACAGCCAATACCTGTGGAACGACTATCTCATTAACCCGGCCGTTGCGGGCATCAAAGAAGAAGAGTCGCCTGTATTTCTTTCCTACCGAACACAGTGGAGCGGGCTGGAAGGCGCACCGGTAACCCAAATGGCGGGAATGCATGGAGCGGCAAGCGGAAAAATCGGTTTGGGATTATTGTTTACAAATGATAAAACCGGGCCCATACATAAATCTTCTTTTCAGTTTGGATATTCATACAGGTTGAAAATTGCGGATAAATGCAAAATTTCATTCGGAGTGGCGCCTGCCATCCTGCTGCACTCCCTGAAAAAATCAGAACTTACTTTCGACCAGCCCGATGCGTTCGCGGAAGGTGTAGCAGGGGAGAGCGCAGTGATGGATGCAACCGCAGGTTTGTATTTTTCCGCAGAGAAATATTTTTCGGGATTTTCGGTCCCCCAGATTTTAGAGAACAGGATATGGCAGGGCGACAAGACTACTTATGCCAGACTGAAAAGGCACTATCTTTTGTACGGAGGGTATGAATTAGAGGTTAATGAAAAATTTACGGTGCAACCCTCTCTGTATGCTAAATACGCCATGGGCGCACCGGTGCAATGGGATGTAAATGTACGGGGCACTTACCATCGTTTTATCTGGATG
Organism: Bacteroidota bacterium; assembly: GCA_004297845.1. Taxonomy (GTDB): domain Bacteria; phylum Bacteroidota; class Bacteroidia; order Palsa-948; family Palsa-948; genus Palsa-948. The sequence goes on from SCSP01000278.1 coordinate 44,569, forward strand.
GGGTTTTCATGGAGGGCGAATGCATCCTCCAATTTTAATGATGCTATGGTGTTTATGATAGGAGTTTCAAAATTAAACATCCATGTTGGTTATGCCTATGATTATTCTTTTGGTAAAATTAGGAAGAGCTCGTTGGGATCACATGAGATATTCATTTCATACACGATCAGCAACAGGATAAAAGGTTCCCCAACCAGAGAGAAAAGCTATTTTTCTTCACCTTCAGCGCCTTATAAAATTATACCTTTACGGTAACATCAATCTCAATCCCCAATCCCCTAACATCTGTTTAGAATGAAAAATTGTATTTTATTTTTTTTCCTGTTAATTTTCTGCACCGCAGGAGCCCAGGATACCATTGTGAAAAAGAACGGAGATGTTATT
>SCSP01000279.1 GCA_004297845.1 Bacteroidota bacterium
GGTTCTTCTGCATGAGTAAAAGATTTTCTTTTTCTTTTTTTTCTGTCCGGTATTTAGTTTGCATCTCTGCCATCTGCCTGGAGGATTCCTGATTGAAAACAGAATCTCTTATTTGAGAATACAGCAGATGATATTCATAAGCATGTTTGTAATCATTGCCTCCGGCATAGGTCCTGGAGATTTCAAGATAAGCATTCTTTACTCCCTCTTTTGCCTCCAGTTCTTTGAATAACCGCAATCCTTTTTGCAGATAGGAAATTGCATCCGCTAAATTGTTTTTTTCACTGTATACTACTCCGATATTGAGCCAGGAGGTTGCAATGCCCTCCTTGTCCCCAATTTCTTTTCTTATTCTCAGCGCGACAAAATGATTTTTCAATGCCTGGTCGTAATTGCCCTGGTCAGAATAAACTCCACCGATATTATTGTAACAAACAGCGGTGACTCTTTTGTCGCCTGTTTCTTCATTTATTCTCAGTGATGCTGAAAAATTTTCTAATGCTTTTGTGTAATTCGCCTGCTCAAGATATATATTCCCGATATTATTGTATGAAACGGCAACGCCTCTTTTGTCGCCTGTTTCTTTTTTTATCCTCAGCGATGCGGAATAATTCTCCATCGCCTTTGCGTAGTTGCCCTGAGTATAATAAATAACCCCGATGTTGTTGTAGGAAACAGCGATTCCCTTTCTGTCGTCTGTATCTTCTCTTATTTTCAGCGATGCGAAATGATTTTCTAACGCCTTTGCGTAGTTGCCTTGAGTGCTGTAAATTGTCCCGATACTGTTATACGCATTGGCGATACCTTTTGAATAACTTATTTTTCTACCTAAATTCAGCGCATTGGTTCCATATTGTATGCCGCTGTCGTATTCTCCGATATTTCCATATTCCAAACATAATTGGGTTAAGTGATTTACTTTATGGGTATCCGGTTTGTCATTATTTAATAAAAATATCAGCGAATCAATTTTATTCTGTTGAGCGATGAGGGGATCAATGGGTAAAAAAAAACAGAAAAACAGGATACTTGAACAGCAAAGGAAAAATGACAGATAACGGGGAATGTTTATTAACAAATAACTTTTTCTCATGCGATGTTGCAAAGTTATTCATTTACATTGAAAAAGAAATGGAAATAATTTCTAAAGGAAAGGAAAGGAAAGCAATCATGAATTTAGGATATTCTTGCTTCCGCCTACAAATTCTTCAACGCCAGCAATCGCTCCCAATGGTCACTTACACCGTGCTCTGCGAGCGTAAGCAGCTTTTCGGCATTTTCAGGATTCTGTCTGGTTAGTATGCTGAAGCGCGTTTCTTTATAAAGAAATTCTTTTAGCGGCAAGGAGGGCTCTTTGCAATCTATTGTGAATCGTTCTCCTTTTGGTTTTAGCGGATGGTATCTGAACAATGGCCAGTAACCGGATTTTACCGCGTTAGCCTGGTGCTCAGCTCCATGCACCATATCATAACCATGTGCAATGCAATGACTGTAGGCAATGATGAGAGAAGTTCCGGGGAATGTTTCGGCTTCCTGAATTATTTTAACCGTATGTGCATCGTTCGCCCCCATCGCAATTTGAGCTACATAAGCTGACCCGTGAGCAATGGCTTGTAATGCCAGGTACTTCTTGCCATTTGATTTTCCGTTCATCGAAAATTTTGCGCTTGCTCCAATAGGGGTTGATTTTGATTTCTGTCCTCCGGTGTTGGAGTATACTTCTGTATCAAGCACAATAATATTCACATTTTCTCCTGTTGAGAGCACATGATCTAATCCTCCAAAGCCTATATCGTAAGCCCATCCATCCCCTCCGATTATCCAATGAGATTTTTTGACCAAATGATCGGCAAGAAAGGAAAGCTGCTTCATTTCAAAATTTAAAAGAGGCAATATGCCCTCCCGAAGTTTTTTGACTCTTTCCCGTTGCTTTTGGATTTCTGCTTCTGTACTTTGATTGGCATTCAGGATCTCATTTACAAAACTTTCACCAATAATGTCTCGGTTTTTGTTCAGGATCGATTTCGCAAGGTCCATTTTTTTATCGTAGGCCATTTTTATTCCTAGCCCGAATTCGGCATTGTCTTCGAACAGAGAATTAGCCCATGCAGGCCCACATCCGGCATTGTTGGTTGCCCATGGAGTACTTGGCAAATTGCCTCCGTATATAGAAGAGCAGCCCGTTGCATTTGCGACTACCATTCTATCTCCATACAATTGCGACAATAATTTTACATAAGGCGTTTCTCCGCATCCGGAACAGGCTCCCGAAAATTCAAATAATGGCTGCAATAACTGTGTGCCTTTCACCGTATTTTTATTTACCCGTGAACGGTCAATCTCCGGAAGTGACAGGAAGAAACCCCAATTTTTAATTTCTGTTTCCTTAATTGGAATCTGAGGCTGCATATTGATCGCTTTACGCCCGGGTTGTGTTTTGCTTTCGATCGGGCAATATTCAACGCATAAATTGCATCCCGTACAATCTTCAACAGCCACTTGTAATGTATACGCTTCCTTTTCCTTAGCGAACTCCTTCCCAATGGGAGTGGTATATTTAAAAGTTGAAGGTGCAACCGTAAGGTTTTCTTTTTCATATACTTTGCAGCGTATGGCGGCATGAGGGCAGATTAGGAAACATTTTCCGCACTGCGAACATAATTCCGAATCCCATACCGGAACCGTATCAGCTATGTTACGTTTCTCCCAGCGTGTAGTGGCTACAGGGTAAGTGCCGTCAACCGGGAACGCACTGACTGGAAGTTCATCACCTTCAAATGACATAATTTTAGAAAGCACATTCTTTACAAAATCCGGGGCATCGTCAGAGACTATCTTTTCTGTGTCAATATTTCCAGTTTCATATTTTGAATAGTCAATCGGATGAAGATTTTCCAGCGCTTTATCTACGGCTTCAAAATTTTTCTGTACTACTTTTTCGCCTTTGTCAGAATAGGTCTTCTGTATGGCGGACTTGATCTGTTTAATAGCCTCTTCTTTTGTCAGTATGCCTGTTATGGCAAAAAAGCATGTTTGCAGAATGGTGTTTACTCTTGATCCCATGCCGGCTTCGTGTGCAACTTTGGTTGCATTAACAACATAGAAATTAATTTTTTTATCAATGATTTCTTCCTGAATATGTTTGGGAAGTTTTATCCAGACATCCTCTTTCTCGTAAGGAGTATTTAATAAAAAGGTGGCGCCCTGCTCTGCTGTTTTCAGAACATCGTATTTATTGATAAAATTAAACTGGTGGCAGGCAATAAAATTTGCAGAATCTACTAAATAAGTGGAAAGAATAGGCTTTTGGCCAAACCTCAGATGTGATACAGTCAGCGATCCTGATTTTTTTGAATCATAAACGAAATATCCCTGCACATGGTTGTCGGTAGTTTCACCGATAATTTTAATTGAATTTTTGTTGGCGCTTACAGTTCCATCTGCTCCTAACCCAAAAAATAATCCCCGGAACAAATGTTGCTTCTCTAAGGAAAATGTTTTGTCGTAGTTCAGGCTTAAGTGCGTAATATCATCTTCTATTCCAACAGTAAAATGTTTTTTTGAGTCCACTTTATTCAATTCTTCAAAAACTGCTTTCACCATGGAGGGAGTAAATTCTTTTGATGCCAGGCCATATCGTCCGCCTATAATTTTTAATTTTTCCCCCTTCCATTCTTCAGCAACAGTCGTAACTAGGTCTTGGTAAAGGGGTTCTCCAACACTGCCCGGTTCCTTGCATCGGTCCAGTACGGCAACTTTCTTTACAGATTTCGGAATAACATTTATAAATGCTTTTACATCCAGCGGACGGAACAACCGTACATAAACATACCCGACCTTTTCTCCGTTTGCATTCAGATGATTTGTGATTTCCTGTACCGTGTTTGCACCCGATCCCATAATGACAATGATGCGATCCGGATTTTCGTGGCCATAGTATTCATATAATTTATAATTTCTTCCTGTAAGCTCTGCAAAATGTTGCATGGCATCATTCACCGCGATGGGTACATTCAGATAATGTTTGTTTGCGGCTTCCCGGCCCTGAAAGAACACATCCGGATTTTGTGCGGTTCCACGGATGGAAGGTTTTTCTGTAGACATTGCACGGCTGCGATGTGTCAGCAGATCGCCTTCATCCATCATTTTCAGGATTACTTCGTCAGGGATCA
>SCSP01000026.1 GCA_004297845.1 Bacteroidota bacterium
TTTCCCAGTATGCCAAACTGTGTGTTTTCCCTATGTGAACTATGCTCCTATGTGGTGAGGAATTTTTTACCACATAGGCACATAGATACATAGACATTCACATAGAATTCAACAGCCCTGCTTCTAATAGGTTCAAATAGGATAGATAAATTTTCGTTTTCCCCTATATAATATATTTTATTATCTTCGCCTCCCTTTTAGTAGGAATCCAGATTCAAACGGATTAATACAGATGAAGACGGATACAATCCGTATGCATCCAAAGCCATCCGTCTGAATCACAAAAAAAATAAAATGTACGCCATAGTAGACATTGCCGGACAGCAATTCAAGGTTCAAAAGAGCCAGCAGCTTTTTGTTCACCGCCTCGAAGGTAACGAAGGCGATACCGTAAATTTTGACAAAGTTCTTCTGGTGGATAACGAAGGAACAGTGGCTGTAGGAATGCCCACCGTAAAAGGCGCTTCTATCAGCGCTAAGATCCTTACCCATTTGCAGGCGGATAAAGTCCTCGTTTTCAAAAAGAAAAGACGTAAAGGATACGCAAAACTGAACGGACACCGTCAGCAAATGACTAAAATCGAGATACAGGACATCAAAGCCTAAATCCAAGAAGAAGGTTGAGGCTAAGGTTAAGGAAACAGCCCCAACCCAACGCAGGAATGATTCGTAATATTCGTAACAAGATTCGTTAATTAGTAACCAGGAATAGCAGTAACATATATAACAAACCGTTATGGCACATAAAGCAGGGGAAGGTAAAACCAAGAACAACCGGGAGTCGCACAGTAAGCGCCTCGGTATAAAAATTTATGGCGGTCAGCCAGCTATTTCAGGCAACATTATTGTTCGCCAGCGTGGCACCAAACATCATCCCGGTCGTAACGTAGGCATCGGAAAGGACCATACCCTGTTTGCATTGGCTGATGGGGTTGTACGTTTCAAAAGAGGCGCTAACCACCGTTCATTCGTGCTGGTAGAGCCTGCTGCTGCTACAGAAAGCAAAAAAGTTGCTAAATAAGCCAAATAAATCAGCAAGTAATATTTAAGATCTCCTGACGTTGTAATAATGTCAGGAGATTTTTTTTTAACCATCTTATTATGATGCGACCCAAACAACTACTCTGGCTTTTATGGTGCACCCCGCTTTTTGTTCTTGGTCAGGAGTCTAAACCTGCTTCTGCAGACTCGTTGAAAAAAGACGCCTTAAATGTATTTGTGGATTGCGATTATTGTGACATGGATTTCATTCGCAAGCAGATTACTCTTGTCAATTATGTCAGAGACCGCAAAGAAGCTCAGATACACATTCTGTCTGCCTACCAGCAAACGGCTTCCGGAGGAGGAGCCTATTCCTTCTATTTCATCGGACAAAAGAATTTCTCAGGCATCAATGATACGCTGGTATACAATTCCAAAGCAGATGCTACCGAAGATGAAAAACGGAAAGGTCAGATTCGGATGCTGAAAATGGGACTGATCCGGTATATTTCAAAAACTCCATTTGCAGATCAGATTTCAATTGATATTGCCTCTCCTCCTTCTGATGAGAACGTGAAAGACAAATGGAGAAGCTGGGTGTTTGACCTTGATGCTGGCGCTTACTTCAACGGGGAACAACTATATCAATCCCTTTCTTCCTGGACATCTGCTTCCGCAAGCAAAATAACCGAGAAATGGAAAATTGAATTCAATCTGTATAATAATTACAGCGAAAGCCGGTACCAGATAGACGATACCACGGAGATAAAAAGCATCACCCGCGCAAAAAGTTTCGACCACCTTCTTGTAAAAAGTATAAATGATCATTGGTCGGTAGGCGGGTTCACAGGTGCAGGAAGCTCTGATTATGAGAATAGAAAATTCAGCGGCAACATTGCTCCGGCCATTGAATACGACCTTTTTCCGTATTCACAGTCCACCCGAAAGCAATTGAGGATCCTGTATGCTGTCGGATATGTTTACAATCAATATAGTGATACTACCATCTTTAACAAAACAGAAGAAGGGCTTGGATTCGAACGCCTGGCCATTGCTTTTGAAATAAAACAACAATGGGGATCCCTGTCTTCCTACCTTGCCGGGTTAAATTTCCTTCATGATTTTTCCTTATATAAGGTGTATTTCCGTCCTGAAATAAACATTCGAATCTTCAAGGGATTGTCGGTGCGGCTAAGTGGAAACTTTTCTCTGATCCACGACCAGATTACTTTGCCCAAGGCAGGCGCTACGCTGGAGGAGATACTCCTACAACAGCGCCAGCTTGCAACCCAATATAGTTATTGGGGCAATGTGGGTATTTCCTACACTTTTGGCTCCATCTACAATAATGTAGTAAACCCAAGATTCAGGTAATAATACCCGATAGATTTTTACTTTTGCATCCCGGTAACTATCGGGACCATTATGCTTCCGCTTCATTATATACGCGACAACAAGGAAGAAGTTATTATACGCCTTGCTGTCAAGAATTTTGATGCCCAATCATTGGTTGAAAAGATCATAATCACTGACAGCGATCGCAGAAAGATACAAACGGAGCTGGATACTCTGAATGCTGAAGCCAATACCCTTGCCAAACAGGTTGGCGACCTTTTCAAATCAGGCAAACAGTCTGAAGCAAATGATCTGAAAAACAAAAGCGTTGCACTGAAAGAAACAAGCAAGAAGTTAGAGGCTGCTCTTGCATCTACCGAAGAGGAACTGAACAAGATTTTGGTACTACTTCCAAACATTCCCAGCAAAAAAGTTCCGAAAGGAAAAACTCCGGCAGATAATGAAGTGGTTCATACAGACGGGGAAGTTCCGAAACTTGCCGCAGACGCAAAACCCCACTGGGAACTAACCACACAATACGATATTATTGATTTTGAGCTTGGAGTAAAACTCACCGGTGCCGGATTTCCTGTGTATAAAGGTAAAGGAGCAAAACTTCAACGTGCACTTATTAATTTTTTTCTTGATAATGCAACCGCAGCAGGATTTCTGGAAATTGAATCTCCTATTCTGGTGAACGAGGCTTCCGGATTCGGCACCGGACAGTTACCTGATAAAGAAGGGCAGATGTACCATGTTACGGGAGATAATCTTTACCTGATCCCAACCGCAGAAGTTCCTATTACCAACATATACCGCGATATTATTTTAAAAGCAGAAGATCTTCCAATAAAAAATTGCGGATACACGCCATGCTTCCGCAGAGAAGCCGGGTCGTATGGAAAAGAGGTGAGAGGATTAAATCGCTTGCATCAATTTGATAAAGTGGAGATCGTACAAATTGTCCACCCTGACAAATCCTACGAAACGCTTGAGGAAATGAGAAATTATGTTGCCGCCTTGCTGAAACAATTAGAATTGCCTTACCGCATCTTGAAACTATGCGGGGGAGATATGAGTTTTGCTTCAGCGCTTACATACGATTTTGAAACCTACTCTGCTGCACAGCAAAAATGGCTGGAAGTAAGTTCGGTTTCCAATTTTGAAAGTTTTCAAAGTAATCGTTCAAAGATTAGATTCAGGGAAACAAATGGCAAACCACAATTAGCACACACACTAAATGGAAGCGCACTTGCCTTACCAAGAATTGTTGCGACATTACTAGAAAATAATCAAACTGAAAAAGGAATAAAAATCCCAAAAGCTCTTATTCCATATACAGGATTTGATATGATAAGTTAATCTTGGACTAAAGTCCTTGTATATTTGCTTTCCAATTGCCACGACCTTAAGGTCGTGGCAACAAATACAGGAGCAGAAAAGGGCTTTAGCCCAAAAAAAATTGAATGAACAAAAACATCATACATCAGAATTTCGCAGAAGCCACAGACATTCTCGCCAAATTTGTTTCCGATAAAAAGAATTTCGCAGCCATTGAAAAAGCCGGCAATCTTTTAGTCGCTTCCTTCAAAAAAGGGAATAAAGTTATTTCCTGTGGCAACGGAGGTTCCCTGTGCGATGCCATGCACTTTGCCGAAGAACTTTCGGGCCGGTTTCGGGAAAACAGAAAAGCGCTGCCTGCAGTTTCTATTTCAGATTCTTCGCATATTTCCTGTGTTGCCAATGATTATGGATATGATTTTGTTTTCTCCCGTTATATTGAAGCCATTGGTCGCAAAGGCGATGTCCTGCTCGCCATCAGCACCAGCGGAAATTCAAAAAATGTCATTAACGCCATTGTCGCTGCAAAGAAAAAAGGAATGAAAGTGATAGGGCTTACAGGAAAAGACGGAGGTAAAATGGCCCCTCTCTGTAATGTTGAAATTCGTGCGCCCCATTCCAAATATGCCGACCGGGCACAGGAAATTCATATCAAAGTGATACATTCGCTCATTCATTTTGTAGAAGAAAATATTTAATAATAATTCTGAAAAGAATAAAATCACAATGCAAGAACAAGAAGTATCTGAGAGCGAACCTAAGAAATCGAAAGTCAGATTGGCAAAAACGTATGGCTGCGCTGTTCATGGAATAAAAGCCACACTGGTAACCGTTGAGACGAATATTTCCACCGGAGTAAATTTATTTATTGTTGGCCTGCCCGACAATGCAGTGAAAGAAAGTCAGCACCGCATTGGTGCTGCCTTGAAAAATATAGGATATAAGATTCCCGGTAAAGGAGTTACCATCAACATGGCTCCTGCGGATGTTAAAAAAGAAGGATCCGCATACGACCTGACTATGGCTATAGGGATTCTCGCTGCCAACGACAAAATCAAGAGTGAAAATTTAGGCGAATATATCATCATGGGAGAACTTTCCCTCGATGGGGAACTTCGCTCAATAAAAGGGGTTCTTCCGATTGCACTTGAAGCGAAAGACAGGGGGTTCAAGGCCATCATCCTTCCCAAACAAAACGCGCAGGAAGCCGCTGCCGTTGGCGAACTGGAAGTTTATGGCGTTGAAAATATTAAAGAGGTAATTGATTTTTTCAACAATAAAAAATTGCTGGAAAGAACGATTGTCAATATTTCTGAAGAGTTCTATTCTCGTCTTGGAAAGTCGGAACTGGATTTTGCTGATGTAAAAGGGCAGGAAAATATTAAACGTGCCCTGGAAATTGCAGCAGCAGGCGGGCATAACGTGATCATGATAGGACCTCCTGGAGCAGGAAAAACCATGATCGCAAAACGCCTGCCTACCATTCTTCCGCCTCTTACAATCGAGGAATCGCTTGAAACAACCAAAATACATTCCGTTGCCGGAAAGATGGGAAAGAACACCTCACTGGTCACAGCACGCCCCTTCCGTTCTCCTCACCATACCATTTCGGACGTGGCATTAGTTGGAGGAGGAAGTTTTCCTCAGCCCGGAGAAATTTCACTGGCGCATAATGGAGTCTTATTTTTAGATGAGCTTCCTGAATTCAGCCGCAATGTATTGGAAGTGATGCGACAGCCATTAGAAGACAGAACAGTAACAATTTCCCGTGCGAAATTTTCGGTGGAGTATCCCGCGAGTTTTATGCTCGTATCAGCCATGAACCCTTGTCCCTGCGGATATTACAACCATCCTGAAAAAGACTGCGTATGCGCTCCGGGCATCGTGCAGAAATATCTGAACAAAATTTCAGGCCCTCTCCTCGACCGGATTGATATTCACATTGAAGTTACTCCGGTTGCGTTCAGCGAACTTTCCAGCGAAAGACCTGCGGAATCAAGTGAAAAGATCCGTGAGCGC
>SCSP01000280.1 GCA_004297845.1 Bacteroidota bacterium
CATATTGAACCACCGCTTCTCACCCTGTAATAACAATGTGTGCATGAAGTCAATTCAAATGCAGGAAGTGTATGACGCAGTAAAAAAGAATTTAAATTAAAGTACAAGCCACTAATTGGCACGAATTTTCACTGAAAGGGAAATTACGCAACATCAAATTCATGTCAATCAGTGCTAATTCATGGCTGAACAATAACACATAGTTTATGAGATCTATAATTATTCTTTTATCGGTTCCAGTCCTCGGATTTTCCCAACCAAAACAAATTTCTATGCAAAAAATTACTTTTCCCGCTTCGGATGGATTAATCGTCACTGCGGATATGTATACCATAAACGACACCCTTCCCTACATGGTTCTCTGCCATCAGGCCCGATACAGCCGGGGTGAGTACATGGAAACGGTAAAAGAGTTTATCACACTGGGCTACAATTGCCTGGTTCCCGATGCCCGTTCCGGAAAGGAAGTGAACGGGGTGTATAACGAAACAGCATCTCTGGCAGCAAAAAAAGGTTTGCCGGGAGAATACTTGGATGCAGAACCCGACATGATCGCGGCTGTCAATTACGCTTACCAGAAGATCGGAAAGAAAATAGTGTTGGTGGGAAGCTCGTACTCGGCCTCACTCGCCCTGAAGATCGCAACAACAAATAAAAAAGTGAGTGCCGTACTGGCTTTCAGTCCGGGAGAATATTTCGGAGATAAACTTAATCTCAAAAAAGCAATTGCTGAAATGACAGTTCCGGTTTTTGTTACTTCTTCAAAAGATGAATCTGCTTCGGTTACAGGACTGATAAGCGATATAAAACCAAAAATTAAAGTTCATTTTATGCCCTCCGGAGAAGGGAAGCATGGTTCCTCCGCACTTTGGAAGAACAATCCGAACAATCAGGAATATTGGGAAGCGGTGAGGGAATTTATAATGAAACTCTAATAATTGGTGGTGATTAGGCTACTAATGTTTCGCCACTAATTACACGAGTTAGCACAAATAGATTAGTGAAAGTTCGTGTAATTCGTGGCTTGCCTTTACGTTTTAGAATCACTTACTCCTTGTCCTTGCTGTCGATGATGATCGTCACGGGTCCGTCATTCAGCAATTCCACCTTCATATCCGCACCAAAGGTTCCGGTGTGAACTTTTTTACCCAGGTCAAACTCCATTTGCAGAATAAATTGCTCGTAGCGCGGAACTGCTACTTCGGGTTTTGAAGAACGTATGTAGGATGGGCGATTGCCCTTTTTAGTAGCGGCAAACAAAGTGAATTGGGAAATAATTAGCACATCTCCACCTGTTTCTTTAACAGACAGATTCATCACCCCTTGCTCATCGTTGAATATTCTGAGATTAGTGATTTTCGCGGAGAGCCACTCAATATCCTCGATGGTATCTGAGGCCTCAATGCCTACAAGAACAAGCAACCCTCCTTTGATGAAGGACTTCATTTGCCCATCAATCGTAACTGAGGCGTGTGACACGCGTTGAATTACTGTTCTCATTTTTGCTCATCGCCCTTCCTCCTCCCCTTGGGGGAGGCCGGGAGGGGTGGTCTAATCATTGTATTCTTTTATCACCTCCTCCCCGTTCATAATACTCAAATAGGAATGATAACGGGAAAGTGAAATCTCTCCTTCCTGAACCGCTTCAATCACTGCACATTTGGGTTCGTTCAAATGAAGGCAAGTATTGAACTTACACGCTGCGGATGTTTTGAATATCTCCGGAAAGTAATGCGACAGCTCATACTTATCCATGTTAATCACGCTGAATTCCTGTATACCGGGCGTGTCAATGATATACCCGCCAAAATGCAAAGCATGCATTTCAGAAAACGTGGTGGTATGAATTCCTTTGCTGTGCGCGTCCGATATTTTGCCGGTCTTTAGTTTGAGTGCTGGTTCAATGGCGTTCACAAAAGTGGATTTTCCAACGCCCGAATGACCAGAGATGAGGGTTATCTTATCCTTCAGAAGGCTGGTCATTTTCACCTTCTGTTCCTTCCTCATTTTTGTTGAGCAGACGCTAAAGCATTTGTATCCTATTTTCTCATAAACATCCATTACTTTCTCAATATTCTCTTTCAGCATCTCGTCTTCCTCAAAAATATCAGCTTTGTTAAAAATTAAAATTGCCGGAATTCTGTACGCTTCCGCTGTCGCCAGGAATCTATCTATAAAACCAAAGGATGTTTTTGGGACGGACAGCGTTACAACCAGCATGGACTGACCTACATTAGCAGCAAGTATATGCGATTGCTTGCTGAGGTTCTTGGATTTTCGGATGATGCAGTTCTTACGTTTTTCTACATCGCTGATCGCCCCGATACCGTCCGAATCAACTGCAAATTCCACCTTATCGCCCACCGCAATGGGGTTGGTGCTTTTATACCCCTCAATCTTCAAACGCCCTTTAATGCGGCATTCGATCTTTGCCCCGTATTTGGCAAGCACGGTATACGAACTTCCTACAGATTTGATGACGGTTCCTTTCATTAGTGCAAAGTTAAATACAGCGCCAATATACACGCCAATGATACGAATTTTCATGCTAATATACAAATAGTGGATTTGTATCATTCGTATTATTGGTATCATTAGTACATTCGTACATTAGCATCGCCTCCATGTCAATAAAAGTTCAGAACATCAGCAAGATCTACGGCAAGCAAAAAGCCTTGAATGATATTTCATTTGAAGTTAAAAGCGCTGAAATAGTCGGGTTCCTGGGACCGAACGGGGCAGGAAAATCCACTACGATGAAGATACTGACCTGCTTCATTCCTCAGACTTCCGGAACTGCTTCGGTATGCGGATTTGATATTAGCGAACAATCTCTGGATGTACGCAGAAATGTGGGCTACCTGGCAGAAAACAATCCTTTGTATTACGATATGTTCGTGAAAGAATATCTTGGATTCGTTGCCGAATTGCACGGATTGAAAAACGCTGATGTGAAGGTAAAAGAGATCATCCGCATGACCGGTCTTGAAGTGGAACAGAAAAAAAAGATAGGTGCGCTTTCAAAAGGATACAAACAAAGGATTGGATTGGCGCAGGCGCTCATTCATGATCCCAAAGTACTGATACTGGATGAACCTACTTCCGGACTTGATCCCATTCAGCTGGTAGAAATCAGAAACGTAATCAAAGAGATAGGAAAAGAAAAAACCGTAATGCTCAGCACGCACATCATGCAGGAAGTGGAAGCGATGTGCGATAGAGTGATTATAATAAATAAAGGTCAGATCGTTGCCGATAAGCCTACGCAGGAAATGAAGGAAACAAAGGGCAGCAGGCAACTAATAACTGTCGAATTTGATAAAACAGTTTCAAAAAATTCTCTGAAAGACATTAAAGGAGTCAACGAAGCAATTAACATAAAAGGAAATACTTGGCAACTCACCACATCTGCATCAACCGACATTCGTGGAGATATTTTCCAGTTTGCGGTTAAAAACCAACTGTCAGTACTTACCCTGCAAAAGGAAGATCAGAATCTGGAGGATGTGTTTAGGGAGCTGACGAAGTAGAGTGCGACCTCACCCCCTACCTCTCTTCTCTCCACAGGAAAGGAGAATTGCATGACAATAATTCCAGATTTCATATTTAGAAATAGTATTAAATTTGTGTCCCATTAACGATTAACTAACAACTAAATCTATGGCTTATTTATTTACATCCGAATCAGTATCAGAAGGCCACCCGGATAAAGTGGCGGATCAAATCTCTGATGCACTGATCGATAACTTTCTGGCTTTTGACCCGCAAAGCAAAGTGGCTTGTGAAACGCTGGTTACAACCGGACAGGTGGTGCTTGCCGGTGAAGTGAAATCACGCGCCTACCTTGATGTTCAGGAAATCGCACGTCAGGTGATTCGCAAGATCGGGTATACAAAAAGCGAATATATGTTCGAGGCGGATTCTTGTGGCGTACTTTCTGCCATTCACGAGCAGTCTTCCGATATTAATCAGGGCGTTGAGCGAAAAAAGAAAGAAGAGCAAGGCGCAGGCGACCAGGGAATGATGTTTGGATATGCTACCAACGAAACTAACGATTACATGCCTTTGGCATTGGACCTGGCACACAAACTTTTGCTGGAACTTGCCGTATTGCGCAGAGAGAATAAATCGGTAAAATATCTTCGTCCGGATGCAAAATCCCAGGTAACACTGGAGTATGATGACAACAATCATCCTGTGCGTATTGATGCGATCGTAGTTTCCACCCAGCACGATGACTTTGCTTCGGATGCAGTGATGGCAAAAAAGATCCGGAAGGATATGATAGATATCCTGATTCCGCGCGTGAAAGCAAAATATCCCAAGTACAGGCATTTGTTCAACAACAAGATCAAATATCACATCAACCCTACCGGAAAATTTGTGATTGGTGGTCCGCACGGAGATACCGGATTGACAGGCAGAAAAATTATCGTTGATACTTATGGTGGAAAAGGCGCACACGGTGGAGGAGCATTCTCCGGAAAAGATCCTTCAAAGGTTGACCGTTCGGCAGCGTACGCAACCCGCCACATAGCAAAAAACCTGGTAGCTGCAGGGGTTTGCAGAGAAGTGCTTGTACAGGTTTCTTATGCGATCGGGGTTGCAAAACCAACCAGCATTTGCGTAAATACCTACGGCACTGCAAAAGTAGACCTGACTGACAGCCAGATCGGAAAAATAGTTGATCGCATATTCGATATGCGCCCATACTTCATTGAACAACGTTTCAAACTCCGCAATCCGATTTACAGCGAAACAGCTGCTTACGGACACATGGGCCGCAAAAACCAGTGGATGACAAAAACCTTTAAATCTCCCGATGGAAAAGTTAAGATCGTTAAGGTAGAACTTTTCACTTGGGAAAAACTGGATTATGTTGGCAAGCTCAAAAAAGCATTTAAGCTATAAAGCTCCATTCTAATTATCAATAAATAATATCTTTGGGCTAATCAAAAACCAACGATCCCTTTATGAAGTTTCTTCACTCCGTTATTTTGATTCTTGCTATTCCATACATAGTGAAGGCTCAGAATTTCGGAATCGGTGCAGACATCATGTATAATTTTCAAACCGAAAGTTTTGGGGCGGGTGTCAGAGGAAACTTTTTTCCCAATCGGACCCTCAGTATCGTACCTCAGTTCTCCTACTACCCCGGTTTTAATAAGGTGCACGAATATTATTTAGGTCTGGGGCTGGAGTATAAATTTTTAAGGCTGAATAAATTTGATTTCTACGCTATTGGGCATGGGGCCTATAACTCCTGGATCAACTACGCATCCTCTGCCATGGACGGTGCCCGGCAAACCAATTGGAATCTGGAAGGAGGTCTTGGAGTTACCACCAAAAAATGCCTTCGTCCTTTCCTTGAGTACAGATATAATTTAAAATTTCAGGAAACACATTTACGCTTAGGCTTACTGTACCTCTTTGGATGCAAAGGCGGGGGAGGAGGTAACAAAAAAGGTGGTGGACTATGCCCTGCCTATAACTGAACATGATAAAGAACATAGTTGCCTCTGTAACTTTTCGGATATTTACTTCGTCTTACGTATGAATCTGAACAAAACACAGAAAAAATATCAGCAATGAATAAATTCATCAAGATTTCCGCTATCTCCTTCTCGTCAGTTATTTGTTTAGCCGCCCTTATTATTATAGGCTGCTCAAAAGACAGGATCGAGCAATTAACCGCGTACAGTCCGGTAAACACTTACTTAGATACCAAAAAGCAACAGGAGCAGGAATTCATCATTGATTCCTCCGGTTCTGGTCCTATTGTAGGAAACCAGGGAACACAAATATGGATTGGCAAGCAATGCCTGCAGTTCCCGAACGGAGACAGCGTTTCCTGGCCTTTTACTGTGAAACTTGTTGAATTATACACTCCCAAGGATATGATCTACTACCAGCAGCCAACAGTGGCATCAGTAGGTATATTAAAAACAGATGGTGAAATCCGCCTGAGAGCTTTCAAGAACGGAACAGAGTTGATGTTGAAACCCGACCCGTGCCTGGCAGCCATTGCTATGCCCAACCCAGCGCCCCAAGCCGGTATGCGCGTGTTTTACGGATTTGGTACAGCTCCAAGTGATGACTGGACAGATGATCCTGTTGCTTTTGGAATTACAACCTCCCTCAGCCCCAATTTTATAACAACGGCCTCCAGCTATACTGCCTCCATCGCAAGATTAGGATGGATCAATTGCGGACAAAATGCCGGAACAACACCCACTTCTACATTAACATTCACTTCTCAAACGGATGACCTCACCAATGTGGGCATCTTTATTTATTTCACCGCCACAAAAACGGTGATGCAGACATACAATATGAGTTCCAAGGCAATCCCGAACGGCTCCTCGGTAAGAATTGTTGCCATTGGCATTGATGCAGGAGGTAATCTGTTCAGTTGGGATCAAACGAAGACAGTGAGTTCAAACGAAGCGATTGATATTACCATGGCTGCAACCACCGATGCGGCTCTTACTGCCTTGCTGGACGGATTATAAAAGAAATAATTCGTGTCATCAATTTTTTTATATTGATAACCGAAAGGATTCAGGACTTGTACTATCTCAAAAAGATATTCTTCATCCCATGCCTCCGCGATAATTTGAGGACGATAGGTTTTTAATATTTCCAATGTTCCCTGTAATATTTTCGCTTCGACACATTCGGTGTCTATTTTAATTAAATCAACCCGTTGTATTTTAAAATCACAAACGATATTGTCTAATGTATCCACTTGTATTTCGCTTTGAAGAATTGTTTCCGGCATTTTAACAAGCGAGTGGTATCCTTCCCCGAAATCTTTTGTGGTATAAAAAGGAATTTTTGTTTTGTGAGAATAAACTGCTTTTTGCAAACACAAAATATTATCAAGTTTATTCAGTTTCACATTTTGCTTCAGCAATTCAAAATTAAAGGTCTCCGGCTCCAGTGCAATTACTTTCCCTTTTTCGCCAAGCATTTTTCCGATACAGACACTGTATTTTCCGATATGTGCACCCACATCCATGAAGACGCCCTCCTTCAGATACAAGCATCCATCAAATTTTTTCTGATAGTTATCATTGATGATATAAACGGACATAATATTTCTTTCACAAAGAAATTTTCCATATTTATTTTTCATGGTAACCCTGCCAATAAGTTTTTTATATTTTTCCTGAATTACCATAAACTCCTTGGCTGTCACCAAGCTCTTGAAAAGAAAAAACGGAATTTTTAAAAAATACTCCGCTAAAATCAGCTTGTCTCTAAACGTATTTCCTTGTCGGATAATGTGCAACGACTCCGCAATAAATTTAAAAACCATTTTAAAATTCAGCAGCCGTTTCAAAAAAGATTTTTTATTTCCTGGGGAGATGGACATAAATAGTTGAATCAGCTATATGGCTTTTGCAGCCTAATAAATTCTCTTTTTTCGCAATCTTAGCGAATTTCCAATCACGATAATATCCGAAAACGCCATAACGAGTGCGCCAACCATCGGACTTAAATATCCTGCTGCTGCAATTGGAATTGCAACTACATTGTAAAAAAATGCCCAAAAAAGGTTTTGCTTTATCGTTCTCAGCGTATGCTTGCTGATTAGATAGGCTGTCTGCAGCTGCGACAGATCCTTCTTATTCAGCAGAATGATCTGTGAAGAATGGATAGCAACCTGCGAAGCATTTCCGATGGAAATCCCAACGGATGCCTTTGCCAGAGCGGGAGCATCGTTGATACCATCGCCCACCATGGCTGTATGACCCTTTGCGGAAAACGACTCTATCAACTTTAATTTCTGATCCGGAAGCTGTTCGCTGAAAACCTTCGGTATATCCAGCTTATCCGCTATTTCTCTGCATCGGTTTGCCCGGTCCCCGCTGATCATGATGGAAGCAATGCCCTGAGACCTGAAAAACGATATTGTCTCCTTCGCATTACTCTTAATCTCATCCTCTATGTCAACCAGTCCTATAAGTAAATTATTTTTAAATATATAAAGAGAATGGGAATCGTCCTTGGTAATTTCAGCAGCCATTCTGTAGGAACCTGCTTTGAAAAAATTTCCCTCGCTGTTTTTTGCTTCAATTCCCATACCCTTACTTTCTTTGAAGTCAGAAAAAGAAATTGGGAGATGAACTTTATTCTCTAATTCACTTACAATAGACCTCGCTATGGGATGGGAAGATCGCTGCTCTAAATGGAACAGTATGCTTTCTATTTCTCCTTTTGTTGCTCCCTGCAGCGGTTCTATATTTTTTATTCTGAAATTACCCGTAGTTAAAGTTCCCGTTTTATCGAATACAATGTTCTGAGTCCTTGCAAATTCTTCCAATGAATTACCTCCCTTGATAAGGACGCCTTCCTTTGCAGCGCGTCCGATCCCGACCATCACGGCAGTGGGCGTTGCCAGGCCCATGGCGCAGGGGCATGAAATGACCAGCACTGCAATGCTGTTCATCAAAGAATTTTGCAGGGAAAGATCAAACACAAAATGACAGGTAAAAAATGTGATGATCGATATCAACAGCACTATGGGTACGAAAATATTACTCACTTTATCTCCCAACTTTTGAATTTCGGGTTTTGATTGCTGGGCCATCTTCACCATCTCAATGATCTTTGACAGAACAGTTTCCTCGCCTACTTTTTCTGCCAACATTTTCAAGGCGCCATTCACCGCAATAGTGCCTCCGATCAATTTGTCATTCTTTACTTTATCCACCGACATGCTTTCCCCGGTGATCATGGACTCATCCGCTGAAATGTTTCCGGAAAGTACCGATCCATCCACAGGGATCTTATCTCCCGTATTAACAAGTAAAATATCCCCCGCCCGAATATCTTTGATTGGCACTTCATGGATCATTTCTTTTCCATCGCGGAACACAATCCTTTTAGCAGTGGCAGTCTGTAATTTACTGAGTTCTCCTATTGCGCTGGTAGTTTGTTTCACCGAGCGGTGCTCAATCACATTGCCAAGGAGTACCAGTGTTATGATGGTGGCAGCCGTTTCGTAAAAAATATAATTATGCACCTCGTGTGAGCCGTAAAAAAGAAAGGTTCCTGCCAGGCTGTAAACAAATGCTGCTCCCGAACCCATCATAATGAGCACATCCATGTTGGGTGTAAGTACTTTGAGAGAGTTCCATGCGCTTTTTCCAAAATACATACATCCAACAATAAAAACAGGAAGACAAATTAACAGATGAACATATGGATTGTTCAGAATAAACTCATTAGAAAATAGCATGTGCGAGAAAAAAAGCACAGTGGTAAAAGGGAGTGTAAAAAAGAATTTCTTTTCCAGAGATGAAAACCCGCTGGAATGCACCTCGCTTTCATCCTGACTGATGACTTTATAGCCGGCTTTGGTAATGCCTGAAACAATCTCCTCAAGCTTCACATCCTCCGGCAGGGAAAAATTTGCTTCGCCTGTCGCGAAATTCACGCTGGGGCGCTCTGCTCCGTTATTTTCCAGAACTTTGGTAACCGTCATGGCGCAATGTGCACAGGTCATTCCTTCCACATTCAAGGTAATCCGGGTGTCTTCTCCGTGATTGTGATGTGAATCCATTGTCTGAGATAGACCGCATCAGTTTTCGCGATTAACTGTTAGCAGTCTTGATGTAACGAATATACGAATTTCGTACTTTCGTTTTGGAGCATCGCCATGAAACTAAAACAAAATACAAAAAAGAAATCCCCCCTCCACTCCTTCCCGCCTTCGCGAAGCGCTATGGCGGAACGAGGCACAAGGGGGAAACAGCAGCCAAATTCTGTTGACAAAAAAAGAAGGCTTATTCTTGGACTTATCATAGCGGCAACGGGATTTTTGCTCTATTCAAACACCCTTTCACACGGATATGTGCTGGATGATTTTTCAGCCATCAAAGAAAATAATATTGTAAGGCAAGGCATCTCAGCGATACCGGAGATATTCAAAACATCCTACAGGCAAGGCTACCTTTCTGTAAAAGACGGCCTGTACCGCCCTCTTTCACTTGCTACATACGCCATTGAGTGGAATTATTTTCCTGACAGACCGGGGGTGAGCCATTTGGTGAATGTGGTACTGTATGGGATAACGGGGATAATGTTGTTTTTTATGTTGTCCTCTATTTTCATCTCCCCGCTAACCTCTCCCCTCAGGGAGAAGGGAACCTTCGTGCCGGGTGAGGCTATAGCTTTCATCACCTCCCTCCTCTTCATCGTCCATCCTCTGCACGTTGAAGTAGTTGCAAACATCAAAAGCAGGGACGAGATCATGTGTTTTCTTTTTGTGATATGCAGCTTCCTGTTTGTATTCAGATTTTTGGAAAGCGGCAGTAAAAAGTTTTTAGTCTTGGGCGCTATATCCTATTTCCTGTCGCTCCTATCCAAAGAAACATCCATTACTTTTCTTGCACTGCTCCCTCTTGCCTTACATTTCTTTTCATCGGCTGCCTTTAAAAAAAATATTTCCATAACTGCTTTTTTCCTGGTAACTGCTGTCATGTATCTGGCAATAAGGCATTCGGTTCTTCAGGGAGCAATGGCTGATGACGGTGTTTCGGTTGCGGATAATATTATTGTTGGCGCAAAAACATTCGGTGAACGGATCGGCACTGCCTTTTACATCCTGGGGTTATACCTGAAGATGCTCGCGTTGCCGCATCCCATGTCGTATGATTATTCGTTCAATCATATACCGGTAGTTGGGATGGAGAATATTGTTTCTATCCTTTCTTTATTGTTTTATGTTATTATTGGAGGGTTTGCAACTTATGTGCTTTTCGATTCATTCAAAAAGAATCCACCCAGACCACTTTTAAAGGGGGAGATGCAGCCAATACTTGGCTTCGGAATTTTCTTTTTTCTTGTTACTATTTTTCTTTTTTCAAACCTGGTACTTACCATCGGCACTTCCATGGGAGACAGGCTGATGTATTTTCCTTCATTAGGATTTTGTATTTGTATGGCGGTACTGTTTTGCCCCCACCCTAAAAGGAGTATTGACATTCGTTCTTTCCCCCTCCAGGGTCGGGGCATCTTGTTATTGGTTGTTGTTGTTTTCTTTGTCTTCAAAACCTACACCCGCAATGCCGACTGGAAAGACAACTATACCCTGTACTCACACGATGTGCAGATAGTTCCCAACAGCGTAAAGGCGCATTATTACCTGGGACTGGAGTTGGTGAAAACCGTTGCAGATGCCGAGCAGGATCCGGAGAAAAAGAAAAATATATATGAAAAAGGGATACAGGAGCTGAAAAGGGCCGTGGAAATAATGCCCGCCTTTTCAAGTGCATTTACCCAGATGGGAGTGGCTTATTACCGTTTGAAAAATTATGAAAAAGCAATTGAGAATTACAACAAAGCGTCAGCGCTGAAGCCTTCAGATGCCATCACCTTAAACAACATTGGTTCTGTATATTTTGAATGGGGAAAATATGCTGAGGCAACTGAAAAATTCGGGGACGCTCTCCGGATCGATCCCAGATTTGTTGACGCACACATGAACCTAGGCAGCGTTTGCGGTACGTTGAAAGATTACGGCAAGGCCATAGTAAGTTTTCAGAACGCGATAAAATACGCTCCTGACAATGCCATGGCGTATTACTTTATTGCTATCACCTACCAGAACATGGGAGATAAAGTAAATGCGGATAAATATTTTCAGATAGCGGGAACTATGGATCAGAAGCTCAAGCCACACTGATCGTACAAATAGCAGATGAAATCGAATTAACAAATAAGAACAAGGCTGTTAATTCGGCTATGCGCTGGAATTCGTGATTCGCGCCTCCTATTCTTTCTTTTTAAGATAATTCTCAGCGAAAAACTTCTTGTACTCCTCCATTTTCTTCTGCTGATAGAAAATAGTGTAGTTGTCAGTAGAGATCGGAAATAGTTGATACTCATTAGGATTAATATCCTTGAAAACCTTGCCGTCCTGGTTAATCAGATCATAATAATCTTTTGCTTTGGATGCGAGCTGAAAACTTTTAACACTTACAATGTGATGGTCCAAATCCATCAGCACATTGCTCACATGGAGCTCTGAAAGGCTGAAATATTCCTGGTTAAAGTTAGCAACGCGCAGCTTAAATTCATTGATGTTCAGTTTTTTGGCGCTTATGACAATGATGCACTGATGCTCGGCACTGTCTTTGAATGTAAAAGGCGAGCGGTACACAAGGGTATCTTTCAGAGCAACAGAATCCACAATCGTCTCTTTCATCTTTTTCAAAAAATCCAACAATTCCTGCGCCTTTGCTTTCGCGTCATCTTTCGGATACTTTGCCACAACGCCCTGCAATGCGTGTTCGTAATCATTGATCCCTTTTGTTTTGCCGATGGAATAAGCTCTCAGCAATGCAAATCTGGGCATAAGATCACTGCTGCTGTAAAAAGAATCTGCCTTGCTAACCATCGCAATTACCTCACCGAATTTCCCTTGACGGTAGGCTGAAAATGTTTCTCCGTAAAATTTTTCTATCTCATTCCGCGAGGCCTTGAGAATGTTCTGGTAATCGGGGTTCATGATGATCTTGGCATATTCGGAATTGGAGTAGTTGCTTATTATTTTTTCTTTGTAGTAATTTGCGCGGCCGTCATTATTGAGTCCTATATAGAGGCGGTAAAGCTGATAATAGAGGTTCAGTACATACTTATTGGAAGAATATCGGCTGATCAATTCCTCAAATGTTTCAATAGCTTTCTGGCTATCCTGAAGATCTTCCTTATAAACACCTCCCAGATCATAATAGGCATCTATGATTCTCAAGTTTGATTTGGATTTTTGTTCATCGGTGAAGGGAATACTCTTCAAATAATAGGCCTGCGTTTTGTTGTCTGCAATATTTTCTTTCGCTGAAGTGTCAGCCTTTGCCATATCTGCGCTTTGTTCAGCTATCACCACCTCTTTGCTGCTCCTGCGCCAGTTGTCCTCGGATGGACGGCTCCCCCATTTCTTGTAAAATTCTGTTATTCCGGAAAATAAAGAAGTTGAATTATAAAAATACCATAAACCGGCACCTGCAGGATTTTCAAATGAATTATTTTCGCCTGGCGAAGAATTATTTATCGGGTTTTTTGCTTTGATCTCATCCTCCAGTTTCCTTTTCTCCTCTTCTTTGATAAGGCCTGCAATAATACCATCAATCATTTTACTGATCTTTGCCGTATCCATTCTTGAAACTTTCAGCAAGCTGTCTTCCCGCGAAATGATTGTCAGGTCCTTGATCATCTCCGAGAGGCTTTCTTTTT
Organism: Bacteroidota bacterium; assembly: GCA_004297845.1. Lineage (GTDB taxonomy): Bacteria > Bacteroidota > Bacteroidia > Palsa-948 > Palsa-948 > Palsa-948. The sequence continues at coordinate 13,246 of SCSP01000280.1, forward strand.
TGTTCTTGATCTGATCGTAGTCTTTAAAATCTTTGGGCAGAAAGGCCATGGTGCTGTCGTAATAGGCTTGCGCGGGCTTGTACTCCTTCCGGTCAAAATAAATATCGGCACAACTCAGGTAGCTGATCGCCTTTTGGCGGGTGTTACTCATGCTGCTTTGCGCGGATAATTTGTAATAAGCCAGCGCGGAGTGCACATCGCTTTCCCGGAACGAGATATTTCCAAGAGCAAAATATACCTGATCTTTGTATTCCGCATTCTTCTCATCTTTCAGCATTTTGTTGAGTTCCTTTTTCAATTCTCTGCTATCTGTTCCGGCATTTACCTGAAAGGTACGCGCCTTGGCAAGACGGGCATTGAATTCCATCTCATAGGATGGATGCAGCTTTGCTGATCTGGAATAAAAGTCCGTTGCTTTTTTAAGATCGCCTGCCTCCTCATGCAACTGCGCGAGCAGGTAGAGATACCTGCCTCTCACGACTTTCTTTTTCTCCACGATGACAGCTCTTAACAGCGCCTCTTCGGCTTTTTTATATTGTTCCGTGCGCAGGTAATAATCCGAAAGCACAGCCTGATAATGCGGCAACAGTCGCCTGGGCATTTTTTTATCGTGCTTGAGCAGATCCAGGATGGGGCCTGTTTTTATCACGCTGTTCATTTGGTTATAGGAGCGTACGAGCCAGAGAAACGCTTCGTATCGAACAGGATTGTCGGAAAAAACTTTCACTACATATTCAAACACTACCACTGCGGCATAATAATCGCGCTTGTAAAAATGCGCCCTTCCCATAGTCATGTAATTCTCATCTATCCAGCGGCAATGTTCCTTGCCCTTAATGAGCATAGAATGAAACTGAATGACCTTGTTGGTTTTTTCTATAGCCCGGTCAAACTGCGGATAGTTTGCCTTGGCTGCTTTGTCATCTGCATATCTAAAAACAGGAAGTATCCTGGCATAATCATCTTTATGCGCCTTATCAAGATTAAATATTCCTTCATCCAGACTCACATTAGCCCAGTAAAGTCCATTGTAATGTGCAGAAAGGTTGTGGAAGGTGCGGGAAGTGAAGGTGTTTTTTTTCTGAGAACAGGAAGATAGGAGTACAATGTACAATGTACAAAACATAATGTACGGCAGCCATTTTTTTGAAAAAAACCTCATCCTTTTGAAATACTTACTCGCTAACTGATAAAAGGCGAAAATATTGTGTTTTTAGTGATAATGGAAAAGAAATTCTAAAATAAGAATCCTCCTCGATTTCTTGGAAATATTTTTTGCATACTTTTGCTTCATAAAACAAAACTTTTTCACCCCGCTTTAACCAGGTAATAATTCTTTTTCCCTTTCTGTGCAAGAATATACTTACCGTTGAGCAGGCTGTCTTTGGTAATACTCAAAGCGATATCCCGCAGTTTCGTCTTATTAATTGAAACACCCCCTGCCTGGATCATTTTGCGCGCTTCTCCCTTGGATGGGAATATTTTTGTCTTGTCCGAAAAAAAATCCACCACGTTAATTCCGTTTTCCAACTCCGCTTTTGAAACTTCCACCTGCGGAACGCCTTCAAATGCGGCCAACAAGTCATTTTCGGAAAGTTTTTTCAGGGCATCGGTGGTCCCTTCACCAAACAATATCTCTGAAGCTTCGATAGAGGCATCGTAATCGGCTTCCGAATGTACGCGGCAAGTTACGTCTTTCCCCAATGCTTTTTGCAAAAGGCGGAGATGAGGGGCTTCGTTGTGTTTTTGCTCCAGCAATTCTATTTCTTCTTTTGTAAATAATGTAAATATACGGATGTATTTTTTTGCGTCTTCGTCTGTAATACTCATCCAAAACTGGTAGAATTGGTAAGGGGATGTTTTACTTGCATCCAGCCAAACATTTCCTGTTTCTGTTTTTCCAAACTTGGTGCCGTCCGACTTCGTAATTAACTCACAGGTTAATCCGTAAGCGTTCCCGCGAAGCTTCTTTCTGATCAATTCAGTACCGGCAGTAATATTTCCCCACTGATCAGATCCTCCCATCTGAAGCTTGCAGTTTTTGTTCTCGTACAACCATAAAAAATCGTATGCCTGCATTAATATATAATTAAACTCTGTGAATGAAAGTTCCTGCTCCTGATTCAACCTGTCTTTCACAAAACCCTTGCTCAACAGATAGTTCACTGTCAGGTATTTTCCTACATCACGCAAAAAAGAAATCGCACGAATATCCTGGAACCAGTCGTTATTATTCACCAATTCAGCAGCATTTGAGGAAGAAAAATCAAGAAATTTTCCCAATTGTTTTTTTATGCAAGACTCATTATAGACGATTTCCTCAACGGTTAAAAGTTTTCTTTCTTCTTTTTTTCCTGATGGATCACCAATCATTCCGGTCGCGCCACCCACCAATGCAATCGGCTTATGCCCACACCGTTGAAAATGAAGCAAGGTCATTATCTGAGCTAAACTTCCAACATGGAGAGAATCTGCAGTAGGATCAAAGCCGATATAAGCTGTTACTGTTTCCTTATTGAGAATTTCTTCTGTACCCGGCATTACATCACGAAGCATGCCTCTCCATTTCAACTCTTGTACAAAGTTCTTTTTCATTATTGTCAAAGATACGATTTTTGCCTGTGTCAAAAAGAGCAATTATCAAAGTAGTGACGAACAAAAACATAAGGCATAGACCTTAAAAGAAGAAATTAGCAAATAAATGCTCCGTATCCATTGCTCCCAGAACATCTTTTTCTTAAGAGTTAAGAGTTGGTTTGCGAAAACTTAGAACATACATCATGTTATTAAAAATTAATTTCGAAGCAACTTCATTCATGGACGCAGGCACTAACTCAACCGGTGAAATCATTCTGTTTTGCTCAATATGATTTTGTTTTAATATTTTTCCGAGGATTGGCGTTCTTTGATAATAAGTTTTAATGGTTTTTTCAGTTTCATCCATTATCACTATCTTGGCATTTGGTTTTGCCACTCTGATCATTTCTTCAATTGCCCGTTTTCTGTCATTGAAAAAATTTATTCCTCCTATCTGAAAAACACAGTCAAATGTTTCGTCTTTAAAAGGCAGATACTCCGCGTTGCCCTGAAAAAGGCTGACATTTTTTCCCCATCTCCTGTTATTCCGTTGGCATCTTGATAACATTCCTCGTGTAATATCAAGACCAAAGTATTCGGCATTTGCCGATAGTGTGCCGGTATTCCAGCCGCTTCCTATGGAGGTTTCCAATATTTTCCATCCATCGCACACTTCAATGTTTTTCATCCATTCTTTTCTTTGCTTATGCACCAAGGTGTTTTCTAAAAATGAGGTAATCATCCATGCCATATTAATTTTACTTGCTCTATCATAAAATTCCT
>SCSP01000281.1 GCA_004297845.1 Bacteroidota bacterium
TAGGGCATCTCTAAAAACTACCCTATACCCTCTCTTGAGGAGAGGGAAGGGTGAGGCGAAAAGAGGGTTTTTAGAGATGCCCTTTAATAAAATGGATGGCAGGCGGGCATCTTATAGCGGATGAGGGGGGAAAGCAGGAACTGACAGCAGCAAAGGCAGCAGGAGTAGTTTTCGCATGGTTCAAATGTAAAGAGATTAGGGTCAAAAGGAAGAAAAAAGTAATTAGTCAGAAAAAAAAATGATACTATGCAATAAATCTTTTTTATGAAGTATAAAACCACAAATTAATTCGCCTGCTTCGGTGATTATTTCTTCAACAAATGAACCTATTTTTACCTTTTCAATGAACGATGCGAATCCAAAAGGACACCAATACCCGAAGTTTCAGTATGCGATGAACTGTTTGTCCCTCACCACTTCCGAAAATGGCCTGTTTTTTATCTTACTCTCCGTCCAGGAAATGAAATCAAAATAATATAGTATTTTCTTTTTGTCCGGTTCGGAGGCAATCAGTTCTAATTGCTTTTTCAATTCCGCAAATGCTGATGTCTTTTCTTTTTTCGCGGCCTGTTTGGCAGGGGTTCTGAGAAAAAACCACAGCATTAATTCCCATACCTTATTGAGCGCCTTTTTTTTCTTTAAGTAATGATGCGTTGATTTGCAGAGACCGGGAAGCATTTCTTCATTTCCTAATTCATAATGAATAACGATATTAATTATTTTAGCCGCGTTAGTAATATCCTGCCGGACATCTGTTGTTTGCATGGTAAGAATTTTATTTATGCAATGCAGCGCCTTCCGGTAATCACGCATATAAAAATGAAGCATGGATAAATTAGCGTAAAAAACTATGCCGGCTTTTATATCTCCTGATTTTTCTACTATCATTTTTATTTCTTCGCTGCTCTTCAGGGCTTCCTGCATATTCCATGATTCAAGATGGTAATTAATATAATTAATCATCAGCGCCAGATACCTGCTGTATAAACTGTTTGTCCGCAGTTTCCCGGGAAGGGCGCTGATAAAACGCTCCGCTTTATCCTTCATCAATGCTATTTCGTCCTTTTTTCCTAAGGATGTTAATGCGGGTATGCTGATGGCCATACTATGGATATACGAATTCATTCTATCTTGCTGGTAAGACGGCTTTTGCTCAAAGAGCCGGATGGATTTCCCCAGAAACAGGGAACATTTTTCCCAGTCTTCCAGTTCCAGGTACACATGCCCCAGCGTTTGATAGCGGATTGTTTCAGCGGTATGTGAAAGAGCGCGGGATTCATTTTGCAACATAGGGTTTTTCAGCAATGTCTTTAATGCTTTTATACTTTGCCGCGTGGGATTCTCTCCGTGCGAAGTTTTAATACATTCCTGATGCGCGTATAATCTTTTGTATTCAAGTATGTTTTTATCAATGTCCCTGTATTTAAGTTCATTTACATATCCTTCGTTTGCATATTTACGCATCGCTTCAGGATTCTGCTGCGGAAACATCATCATGTATTTCTGTTCCAGAATAATAAACAGGTAATTGTAGCAGTCATTCGCAATGGCAAGTTTTTCCGCTTTGCTTACTGCTTTCATGGCGGTATCATACAATCCTTTTCCCGATAATATTTCTATTGTTTGCAGGTGCCGCTGCAGTTGAATGCTGACTGAATCGTCAGAATGATATTCCCTGAGCGAGCTTAAAACAGCGTTGCCGGTGTAACTTTTAATCCTTTTTAAATTCCGGAGCATCCTTTTATCCTTTAACTTTTTTCTCATGCGCGACTCGTCATATTGCTTCATGGCGTTCATGGCGTTAAAGAGTTTCAGGGAATGATTGTTCTTTTCTTTTCGGGAACAATACAGGGTGAAATGTATTTTTTCCTGCTTGTTCATCGATTTAATAATGCGAAAAAGTTCATCTGAAGGCGTTTTCATGATATGCGGGTTTTTGCGGAACAGGATTTCAAAAATAATAAAATATCATTCCGGGTACTTTTTTACAGATGTTACTTTTGACACATTTTATTTTAAGCGCGTTGATTTTCAAACGTATCTTCAAGAAGCCTTTTTTGCTATAAATTCCATGATGAAACGAACAATAATACTCTCTTCGCTTTTTGCCATATCTTTTCTGGAAAATGGTTTTGCCCAGAACATCGCCATCAACACCAGCGGCAATGCAGCCGACCCTTCGGCTTTGCTTGATGTGAATGCAACCAACACAGGCATACTCATCCCCCGTGTGAATTTAATCAGCAATACAGATGCAGCAGTCCCCATTGCTTCGCCCGCAACAGGTTTGCTTGTGTACAACACCAATACCAGTATGACTAATGGCAACGGAGCAGGGTTTTACTACTGGGATGGGGCCAAATGGACGCCCCTGATAAGCGGCAGCAGCAGCGTAAGCGGAGTTACCTGGCCGCCCATACAAGTAAGCAATCAAACATGGGCAAGCGTTACTTATGCTGCATGCGTAACTAACTGTGCCAATTATACAGGGACAACCGCGGGAGATGGCGGATTTACGGACTGGCGCGTACCGGATTTGGATGAATACGGTTATGCCACCTTGCAATTGGCCGCTCCTACAGGCGGTTGGCTTGCAGCGCCACCATATTTTTGGACCCGCAGTTGGTGGTTGGCGCCTTCTACTTATATTGTTCGGGAGAATCCTTTCACGTCTTTCGCAGGTGCCGTTCCTCCCTATAATTGCCGTTGCATACGTTAATTTTTAAAAATAAAAAAACATGAATAGGATATTTTTCTGCTTTCTTCTTGTATCGTTCCCTGCCTTTGGGCAACATGCAAAAACAAAACAACAGCAACCTGCGTGGGTGAACACTTCACTTTTTTCGCAGAAAGTTTTTGTAGAAAACTCCGGACAATTTGAAAACACAACACTGTTAAACAAAGCCGATTCCGGTGAAACCATAAAATATTATTGCAACAGCGGGGGAGTGGCTGCATATTTCACTAATATGGGAATTACCTACTGCTATTCTGAAATCATTAAGCCTGAAAGAAAAGTGCATAAGCCAGAAATGGAAATAGAAAAGACTGATGACAAATCAGCGTTGGAAGAGGAGGAAGAGTTGAATAGAAAGACAATAAAACACAGTTTAAAAATGAAGTGGCTGAATGCAAACTTAACCCCCGAAATTGTTGCGGAAGAAAAGGCCAGTGCCTATTTTACATACGGGGACAGGCAAGATAAAACAGGAAAAACCTGCATTAAAGCATCGGCTTACGAAAAGGTTGTATATAAAAATTTATATCCGCATATTGATGTAGAATACACATTTCCTGAAGGAAAGGACGGCCTTAAGTATGCAATAATCCTCCACCCGGGCGCGGATCATTCATTGGTAAAAATGATGTATGATGAGGAAAATGTGATGGCGATTGACGAAGAAGGAAACGCGCATATAAAATCCACCTTTGGAGAATTTATTGACCACGCTCCAGTTACTAAATATCAAAACGGAGCAATGGTGAAGTCAGATTTTGTGTTAAGCGGAAACATCCTTTCATTTAAGTTGGATAATTATGACGAGACACAAACCCTCATAATTGATCCATGGACTACCAATCCTTTAATCCCCACGGATAACATGGCATACGATGTTGAATATGATTTTCAGGGTAACGTATATGTCTATGGCGGGCGGGCTGACGGTGGTGCAAATGCATATCAGGAAATGAAATTCAACAGTTCAGGAGTATGGCAGTGGACCTACGTTACTACTGTATTTGGGGGCATTGGTTATTTATATGGCGACTTTGCCGTAGATGCCAAGAGCGGAAGCAGTTATATTATTGAACCCCTTGAGGATACTAATCCTGGCGTAACTCCTCAAACGGTCAAACTGAATGCAGGTGGAATTCAGATTGCCCTTTTCCCTGGAATATCTGGTTTTCATGAACAATGGCGCATTGAGCATAATCCCTGCACCGGCAAACTGCTTGTTGGAGGTGGTTCTTTATATGGATCACTTTATGCCCAGATTGGTATAATGGATACTAACTTGACATCTCTAACTGCAGTGGATGTTTTAAATTATCAAAATAATTTACAAGACGTGCAGGTATTTACTATGGACGACTTCGGCAATTACTATGCGATAACATCGGCTAATACACTTGCTGCTTTAAGTCCGCCCCAACCGCCCGATAACTATCTTTTCAAAGGTCCGGCAACAGCAACATTAGTTCCGCTTTCTTATTGGGTTCCTACTGCACACAAATTTATTGAAATGTCTACCTCGTTTAATCCTAACATGCAGACTTGTGCACATAATGGAATTTCTGTGAGCAATAATTTTGTGTACACCTATGATGGTTATCTTTTAGAAAAACGGAATTCAGCCACAGGCGCTTTAGTTTCGAGTGTACAGGTTAATCCTTACCCCATTCCCTATCCGGCATATTTCTTCATTCATTGGGCGGGAGTGGCTGTGGATGCCTGCAATAATGTTTATGTAGGTTCGAAAACAAGCATTAAGTTATATGATTCAAACCTCGCATTGCTTTCTACTACATCGGTACCGGATACAGTATACGATGTGCAATTTGGGAACGGCACTGTGTATGCAACCGGAAGATCGTTCGTATCAGCCCTCAGCATTACACCTCCATCGGGGCCATGCGGCAATCTCAGCAGCGTTGTAACATATAACTGCACTGCCGGGCAGGCAGCAGCAACTCTTTATGGCGCTGTATCTCCCGCCACTTATCTCTGGAATCCGTCAGGACAAACCACTCAAACTGCCACCGGGCTTTCATCCGGGACTTATACCGTATCCGTTACATCAGGCGGTTGCTATCCTTTTTCCAGTTCATTGATAATAAATATCAGCGCCATTTCTATTATCACTGCTAGTGTTTCGGCAACGCAATCCACTTGCGGAAACAATAACGGCAGCGCCACAGCCACTGCCATCGGAGGAGCATCGCCCTACACTTACAGTTGGAATCCTTCCTCGCAGACAACGTCAGCCATTACCGGATTAAGCGGAGGAAATTATACCTGCACTGTTACTGACGCCACCGGATGCACAGCGGTACAAACAATTTCTGTTCCCTCTTCCACCGCTGTTATTGCCGGTGTTTCGGCAACACCCTCCGCTTGCGGAAATAATAACGGAAGCGCAACAGTAACTGCCAGCGGAGGAACTTCGCCCTACACTTACAGTTGGAATCCATCATCGCAAACTACCTCTACCGCTACGGGACTTGGAGTTGGAAATTACACCGCCACAATTACCGATACCAACGGTTGCACAAACACTCAAACTGTTTCGGTTACTGCAACAGGAGGTCCCGCAGTAACCACTTCTTCTACTCCCCAAACCTGCGCGCAGGGGGGAACGGCTGCTGCGAATGCTTCAGGAGGAAGCACTCCTTATACTTATCAATGGTGCAATGGTCAAACCACATCTGTTGCCACCGGTCTTTCAGCAGGAAGTTGCACCGTAATAGTTACTGATGCAGGCGGATGTTCTGTTACAAGTACAGTAACCATTACAGCGAACGTAAACATTCCATCTGCCACGGTAACCGCCACTTCTGCTTCCTGCGGAAACAGTAACGGAACCTCAACTGTTACCGCATCAGGAGGCAGCGCCCCTTACACCTACGGATGGAGTACAAGTCCTGTTCAAACCACCGCAACTGCCACGGGGCTTGCGGGAGGCAATTATACGGTTACGGTTACAGACGCAATCGGGTGCAGCGCAATTCAAACCGTTTCCGTTACTTCCGGCAGCGGATTAAATGCAGCCATTACTTCCACTCAAACAGGGTGTACTGTCAATAATGGAACTGCCGCGGCCAGCGTATCGGGCGGAACAAGCCCATATACTTATCTGTGGAATCCATCCGGACAAACCGCTTCAACAGCAACCGGACTTGGAGCTGGAAATTATTCTGTAACAATGACCGATGCCAGCGGCTGTACGCAAACGCAAACAGTGAGTGTAACTCAAACCCCCGGCCCCACAGCCGCGGTTACTGCTTCCGCCATTAACATCTCACTTGGAGGCAGCAGTCAACTCACTGCAACAGGAGGCGGAACATATTCATGGTCGCCTGCAACAGGACTAAGTTGTACCACTTGTCCAAATCCTACTGCCACTGCTGTTGCCCCTTCGGGGGCAGGGGGGCTTACCTACTGCGTGTTTGTTACAGATGTCAATGGTTGTAAGGATAGCGTTTGCATTACCATCAATGTAGAAATTCCCTGTGGTGATATTTTTGTACCCAATGCCTTTTCTCCGAACAATGACGGAAAGAACGAGATGGAATGTGTGCTGGGAAATTGCATAGAAACACTGAAGTTTTCTATCTTTGACCGATGGGGAGAAAAGGTTTTTGAAACCACCGATCCGAAAATATGCTGGGACGGAATATATAAAGGAAAACTCATGAACACCGCCACCTTTGTGTATTACCTGGAGGCAGTATTAGCCAATGGAGAACAAATAAATAAGAAAGGAAATATCAGTTTAATACGATGAACATCAAATAGCAATCAATAATCAAACACAATAGAAGAACCATGAAAAAACAATTATTCATTTTTACAGCAATCTTTTCCTTTTTATTAATCAGCGGAAAGGGTTTTTCCCAGTACACCCACACCTTCGGCACCTACGCGGGGGGCAGCGGTTTCTGCGGGGCTTCAAATTCTGAGGGATATCTTTCCGATGTGGCGGTGGATAATGCGGGAAACACCTATATTGTAGTAAGTGCTGAATGCAATTTTTCCACTACCGCTGGTTCTTTTCAGCCGGGCATTGCCGGGGGGATAGATTGCTGGGTGGCAAAGCTCAGCCCAAACGGCAACACGCTTATCTGGGCCACTTATCTGGGCGGAACAGGAAATGACCGTCCTGTTTCTGTTGCGGTGGACGCTTCATACAATGTGTATGTGTGCGGTTACACCGAATCTCAAAACTTTCCTTCCACCCCCGGAGCTTTTCAAACCGCCTGGACAGGCGCCAATACGGCTTTTGTCACAAAAATAAATCCTGCCGGCACCGCGCTTGTTTACTCTACTTTTCTGGATGGAAGCTCTGGTGAATATGCTTACGGAATAGCGGTGAACAACAGCGGTGAAGCGTTTGTTGCAGGCCATAGCGCTTCTGCCGATTTTCCCACTACTGCCGGATCCTTTCAGCCGGTGCATAACGGACCCGCCAACTACCAAGATATCTTTGTAACACGCCTTAATGCTGCCGGCACAGGACTTATCTATTCCACTTTCATCGGAGGAAGCAATGGTTGGGGTGAGTGGGCCGCGGATATTGCTCTTACCAAAAATGATGAGGCCTGCATTACAGGAAAAACCACTTCCACCACTTTCCCGATGCAAAATGCGTACCAGTCCGCTTTC
>SCSP01000282.1 GCA_004297845.1 Bacteroidota bacterium
CCACCGTGGCGCACCATCAAAAAACAACAACTTATCAAGTAAAACAAAACCTATGGAAACAGTATCTGACTCAACAACTAAAAAATCCTACGCTGGTTTTTGCGTAAGTCCTATTATAAATCGTATTACTCCAATTCCTTCCCTGACGGGGGAGGCAGAGAGGGGAATCCTAATCCACGTGCTCATTACGCTCCACATACTCAATGATCTTGCTCGCGATGTCGACTTTGGTAGCACCCTCGATGCCCTGCAAACCGGGGGAAGAATTCACTTCCATCACCAGCGGACCGCGGTTAGACTGGAGCATATCCACACCCGCAATTCCAAGACCAAGTTTTTTTGCTGAACGGATGGCTGTTGCTTTTTCTTCAGGAGAAAGATCGAGGGCAACAGCGCTTCCTCCTCTATGCAGGTTGGAGCGAAACTCTCCTTCAGCTCCCTGCCTTTTCATGGCACCTACTATTTGTCCGTCTACAACAAACACACGAATGTCAATTCCTTTCGCCTCTTTCACAAACTCTTGTACCAGCAGGTTTACCTTCACTCCCAGAAATGCTTCTATAACAGATTTTGCCGATGCATGCGTTTCGGCCAATATCACTCCAATTCCCTGAGTACCTTCCAAAAGCTTTACGACCACAGGCGCTCCACCGGCCTGTTCAATAAGGTTATCAACATATTTTGTAGTGGATGCAAAAGCCGTCTTGGGCATTCCTATGCCTGCGCGTGCCATCAGCTGAAGACTCCGCAATTTATCCCGGGAACGCACCAGTGCTTGGGACTCCACAGCGGTAAATATTTTCATCATTTCAAACTGCCTGACAACAGCTGCTCCATAAAAAGTGGCTGATGCGCCTATACGGGGAATCACAGCGCTTACACCGTTCACCTTTTCTCCGCGATAGTAAATATGGGGCTTGTTCTTTTCAATCACGAGTACGCACTTCAGGTGATCGAGCACAACCATTTCGTGTCCGCGCTGCTTTCCCGCTTCAACTAATCGTTTGGTGGAATAGAGGTTCTGATTGCGGGAAAGAATGGCTATTTTCATACACTATGAATTGCGGATTACTACGAATTTACGAATGAGGATTAAAGAGCCTGAAAGAACTTATTTGGGTTCTACTAAAAATAATGGCTGATCATATTCCACAGGTGTAGAGTCATCCACAAGCACTTTAATGATCTTGCCGGTAAATTCTGATTCAATCTCGTTGAAGAGCTTCATGGCCTCAATGATGCAGATGGTCTGGCCTTTTTTAATCTCATCGCCTACGTTTGCAAAAGCCGGTTTATCCGGTGAAGAAGAACGATAGAATGTTCCGATCATGGGAGATTTTATGGTGAGGTATTTGGAATCGTCTGCCGCAGAAGTTGGAACTTTTGTTACAGGAGTCTTCTTACCGGATGAAGCGGATACAGGAGCTGCAACCTGCACGGGAGTATGCATGATGATTTGCTGCTGGTCACCGTTTTTTCCTTGAGTTTTAACTGTGAGTTTGAGACCTTTGATCTCGTATGTAACCTCGCTGGCGCCAGATTTCACCACAAACTTGATGAGTTCCTGAATTTCCGTTAGTTTCATATTGAAGATTTTTTTCCACTGATCTCACGGATTAACACAGAAGAAAAATAAATCTGTGGTATCAGTGTAATCTATGGCTTGTATTTACTCCACAAAGATATTATTTACAGCGAAACAGGAAAATCAATAACCTCGCAGTAAGTTGCGAGGAATCGCTCGATTGAAAAAACCTAAATATTCAGATTACTGCGGAATAGTTTGACTGCAATGGCCATCAGTATTACCCCGAATACCTTACGTAAAATGTTAATCCCTCCTTCTCCCAGAAGTTTTTCGAGCCAATACATATATTTCAGAACGAGGTAAACAAACACCAGATTGATAAGTATGGCTACAATGATGTTCTCTACATCCTTGAACTCTGCACGAATAGAAAGCAAGGTGGTGAGTGTTCCGGTTCCTGCAATGAGGGGGAAAGCGATAGGCACTATGCTGGCTGTAGCGGAGGAATCTCCCTTGAAAAAACGAATGCCGAGTATCATTTCCAGGGCGATAAAAAAAAGAATAAGCGAACCGGCAATGGCAAAATCACTTACAGTAATGCCTATGAGTTTCAAGATGCTCTCTCCCACAAAAAGAAAGACGATCATGATAACTCCCGAAACAAGTGTTGCTTTGCCGCTTTGAATGCTGCCTACTTTGTTCTTCACATCAATTAAAACAGGAAGAGATCCAATGACATCTATCACAGCAAACAAGATCATGCTGATGGTGAGAATGTCTTTGACGGAAAAATTCATAGAGCGAAAATACGGAGAAAAAGAAAGTGATAGGAAGTTGCTAAATTATTCCCATTTTTGCGCTCGTTCTGCGTAACGACCTGATGAAGCGGAACTACCTACTATGACTCAAGAAGAACTTTTCAAGAACATCATCTCCCACTGCAAGGAATATGGGTTTGTATTTCCTTCTTCCGAAATTTATGACGGTCTGGGTGCCGTGTACGATTACGGTCCGTACGGGGTTGAATTGAAAAATAACATACGCGAATACTGGTGGAAGTCCATGGTGCAGATGAACGATAACATTGTGGGACTGGATGCTTCCATTTTCATGCACCCCGCAGTTTGGAAAGCCAGCGGACACGTAGATGCCTTCAGCGATCCGCTGATAGATAATAAGGACTCACAAAAAAGATACCGTGCAGATGTTTTAATTGAAGAACATATTTCCAAGATAGAAGCCAAGATAGACAAAGAAGTGGAAAAGGCAAAAAAGCGTTTCGAGAATTTTGATGAAATGATGTATCGCTCCACGAATCCACGCGTGGTAGAGTACCAGAAAAAAATAGATGAGATAAATACACGCTTCAAAAATGCGCTGGAGAAAAATGATCTGGTTGAAGTAAAACAGATAATCACTGACTGTGAAATTGTTTGTGCTGTATCGGGGACAAAGAATTGGACGGATGTGCGCCAGTTCAACCTGATGTTCTCCACCCAGATGGGCTCTGTGAGCGAGGATGCGAACACCATTTACCTGCGCCCTGAAACTGCCCAGGGGATTTTTGTGAATTTCTTAAATGTACAGCGCTCGGCCAGGATGAAAATCCCTTTCGGCATTGCGCAAACCGGGAAAGCATTCCGCAACGAGATTGTTGCAAGGCAATTTTTATTCCGCATGCGGGAATTCGAACAGATGGAAATGCAGTTTTTTGTCCGTCCCGGAGAAGAAATGCAATGGTA
>SCSP01000283.1 GCA_004297845.1 Bacteroidota bacterium
CCGTAAACGGGATGCGGATGCGGATAAATTCATTGTTGTATATCCCTTGCAGCTCCGTTTCATTTCCCTCTTTCGTGATCTTGCCAATCTGTAAATTTGCTTTTGCTTTCCTGGACCAGGTGAACAGGTGGAGCTTCCGCATTACCGGATTGGCCACAATTTCATCGTTCAGTTCAAGGTTATCGCGGTTAAAGATCAATGTGTTCGCGTGAATAAAAAGCTTGAGCTTCTCCCGTATCTTTTGTTTGGAATTTAAAAAATTCTCATCGTGTGCCTGGCCAATGTTAGTGATCAATCCGATGGTGGGAGAAATAATTGGCTCTAACTTCTCCATTTCATCCGGTTTGGAAATTCCCGCTTCAAAAATGGCAAGGTTATGATCCTCATTCGTCAGCCAAACAGAAAGCGGGACGCCAACCTGAGAGTTATAACTCTTAGGGCTTCGAACAATGCTTTTATCTTCCTGCAATAGATGATAAAGCCATTCCTTAACAATAGTTTTCCCATTACTTCCGGTGATGCCTAAAACAGGAATATTGAACTTCTTCCGATGGTTAGCTGCTATATTCTGAATAGCCTGAAGCGTGTTCTTTACGAGAATAAAATTAGCATCCGGAAATGCCTCAACAGAAGAAGGCAGTTCTGACACGACAAAATTCCGAACTCGTTTCTTGTATGCGTCCCCAATAAATTTATGCCCGTCATTACGCTCGCTTTTCAGGCAGAAAAACAGAGAAGTTTCCGGGGAGGTCAGGCTCCTGCTGTCTATCAGCAGATGCTTTATAACAGCCTCCTGATTTCCGTTACCGTGAATAGTTCCGCTGAGGATGCGTCCTAGGTCTTTGGCGAAGTAATACATTGATTTTTCAACATCCCCTGTTTTGAGGTCAATAAAGGCAATTTTATTTATACATTTAACACACAAATCTACTTAATTTTCGTTTGCGATTTTATGAAGAACAAAGATGAAATAAAGCAGGAAATTTACGAACTGGCACAGAAGATTTCCGGAACTTCCTCAGATAGTTTTCTGCTTGAAGCAGCAAGAGAAATTTATGAAAAGGCTGTTTTATTGAAACATGCTGATGAAAATCCTTCTCCTGCAACAGCCAAAAAAGAAGAACAAATAATTTCAGCTCCAGAAGAATATATCAAACCTGAAATTCTTCCAAAGGATCCCTCAGAACAATCAGTCAAGCAAACCACCATCGACTTATTCTCGTCTGAAACTGCACAAACCAAGGCTCCTCCCCTGCCACCGTCTCCCGAAAAACCAGCACCGAAAGAACGAAAAGAGTCCAAAAAGAAAACTACAGAAAGCGTAGCTGAAAAACTCCAACACAATAAGATCACCGACCTCAAAGCCTCCATCGGCATCAACGAAAAATTTCAATTCATTAACGAACTTTTTGAAGGAAATATGAAAGAATATAATGTTGCCGTTGACCAGATAAATAGTTTTGTGTCCTATTCGGAAGCAGAGTCCTATATCTCCAACCTCGAGGAAATTTATAAATGGCAAGCCGACAACCAGATTGCGGAGAATTTTAAAGAGTTGGTACAAAGAAGGTTTGCCTGAACCACCCCATCAAAGTACGAGATGAATACGAACATACGAAGTACGAACAGCTTCATTGTACGTATTATCACTACTCTTTGGCTGTTATTGCCTACTGCCAACTGCCTAGTGCCAACTTTTTCATGCAAGGCACAAAGCGATATTCTGAAATACGCTCATCAAATCGTTGACACACTATCCGCTCCGGGCATGCACGGCCGGGGTTATGTACTAAAAGGCGATAGCATTGCGGCTGATTTTCTTAAAAAAGAGTTTGAGAAGATTGGATTAAAGCCGGTTGGACTGGAGTTTTACCAGAAATTTTATTTTTCTATTAATACGTTCCCGGAAAACATATTGGTAAAAACAAAAAATAGAACCCTGATTTCAGGCAAGGATTTCATCGCATATGCACCTTCTCCTCCCGTTAAGGGAAAATACCCAATCGAATGGATTGATAAAAATACTGCCACTGACAGAAAAACCAGAAGACAATTTGTCGATGGTATTGAAAAATCCTCCCACAACAACAAAGCGCTGTTCATTGACACCACCGGTGCAACTAAAGAACTGAGTGAAGATATATACCAGTTGGCATTCGAGTCCTATCCCGCTGTTGCTTTTCGTATTGCCGGCAATAAACTGACAAATGAGGTTTCTACCACCCTGACCCATACTCCTCAAATAGTAATAATGAAAAATGTGGTATCACTGAACGATGAGTACATTGAAATTTCCCTATCAAATAAATATATTGAAAATTACACTTCCCGGAACATCCTCGGCTACATAAAAGGCACTCAATATACCGATTCATTTATTGTCTTCTCCGCACATTACGACCACCTCGGCAGGATGGGTAAGGATATTTACTTTCCTGGCGCAAACGACAATGCCAGCGGCTGCGCCATGCTCCTGAACCTTGCAAAACATTATTCACAACACCCCCCGGAGTATTCTATTGTTTTTATGGCGTTTGGCGCGGAAGAAGTTGGACTGTTAGGTTCAAAGCATTATGTTGAAAATCCTTTGTTTCCGCTCAAGCAAATAAAATTTCTTGTGAACATGGATATCATGGGCACAGGCGAGGAAGGCATTAAAGTGGTGAATGCCACCGAGCATAAAAAGGAATTTGATGCGCTGGTTAAAATAAATGAGGAAAAAAAATTATTGCCAGGTATACAACCTCGCGGAAAAGCGAAAAACAGCGATCATTACTTTTTTGAAGAAGCGGGAGTTAAAACCTTTTTCATCTATACGCTCGGAGGAATTAAAGCCTATCATGATATTTATGACAAACCGGAAACATTACCGCTAACAGAATTTGAGGATATTTTGAAATTACTAACGGATTTTTCCGAATATTTGCAGAAATAGTCTCCCCCTTGTAAAGAGGGCGCACACGCAGTGGCCGGGATTCTGTATTTTTCCCCCTTGTAAAGGGGGTGTCCTGACGCTTTGGTCAGGACGGGGGATTCTCACAATAAAATGAGATTCACATGGAATCAAACAAGAAAACAGGATATATAGATTACAACAAAGACCGCAAAACATTTTCAAGGGAACTTAGGAATAACAGCACCCTTGGCGAAATTCTCCTTTGGAATCAACTTAAAGCCGGAAGAATGCTCGGCTATCAATTCAATCGCCAGAAACCGCTTGGAGAGTATATTGTTGACTTCTATTGCAAAAAACTAAATTTGATGATCGAAGTGGACGGATACAGTCATGAATTTAAGACCAAAGAAGATTTGGAACGAGAAGATGATCTAAGGAAAATGGGGTTGAACATATTGAGGTTTACGGAACAGGAATGTAGAAAGCAAATGTTGAATGTAGTGAGGTCCATTGAAATTTGGATCGAAGAAAATCAACAGCCAATCCCCCCAACCCCCTTTACAAGGGGGAGACTAACAGCCAATGAGTAAACTTTACATAGTGCCAACTCCTATAGGAAATCTCGAAGACATCACCCTTCGTGCCCTCCGCACTTTGAAGGAAGTGAATGTTATTCTTGCCGAAGACACCCGCACCACAGGAATCCTGCTAAAACATTTTTCCATTGATAAAAAAATGATCTCGCATCATTTACATAACGAGCACAAAACCGTGAAGCAGATCGTGGAACGCATAAAAGCCGGAGAAACCGTTGCGCTCGTGAGCGATGCCGGCACCCCGGCCATTTCTGATCCCGGATTTATGCTTATTCGGGAGTGTATCAAGAACGGTATTGAAGTGGACTGTCTTCCGGGAGCCACCGCCTTTGTTCCTGCATTAGTAAACTCAGGTCTGGACTGCGAGTCGTTTGTTTTTTACGGCTTTCTTCCCCAGAAAAAGGGCAGGCAGACTAAACTCAAGGAACTTGCATCAGAGACCCGAACTATGATTTTTTATGAATCCCCTTACAGATTGGTAAAAGCTCTCCAAAAATTTGCACTATATCTTGGAAAAGAGAGGCAAGCCAGTGTATCCCGCGAGATTTCAAAAATGTTTGAAGAAACCAAACGGGGAACTCTACAGGAGTTGAGCGAATATTTTTCTCAAAAAACAGTTAAGGGAGAGATAGTGATTGTGTTAGAAGGAAAAACAACTTAAGAAACTCAATTAACATTTAGCGGTTGGCAACTTATCCGTACAATTTGGATTTTCATCTTTATCATTCCTAAATTTGAACCATTGAATGAAGAACATTTGAACAGCGAATTTCGAACTTCTGATTTTTATTGTTCGCCATTCGACTGTTAAGAAAACATACAGATGTCACCAGCCATTGACACAACGGGCCTCCCTCCCGGCACGGTAGTTTACTCAGGAGAAAAACAGACCGCCAAGGTGAAGATCACCCTGCTTGAGTACAATGAAAAAGAATTCATAGAAAAAGAATTCACCGACTTTGATGAATGTCTGCTACACGTAAAACCGGAGATGATAAAATGGATCAATGTGGATGGCATTCACGACACGGAACTTATTCAAAAAATCGGAGAAAAATTCAATATTCATACCCTTACACTCGAAGACATTGCAAACACCGACCAGCGTCCGAAATCAGAAGACTACGAACATTATCTGGTAAGCATCCTGAAAATGCTTTCCTACGACTCCGAAATTGAATCGGAGCAGCTCTCAGTCGTCCTGCTTGAAAACAATACCGTCATCTCATTCCAGGAAGTTCAGGGAGGCGATGCATTTGATATTATCCGGACACGGATACGCTCCGGAAAAGGCCGCGTACGGAAAATGGGAGCCGATTATCTTGCCTATTGCCTGATTGATGCTGTGGTGGATCTTTATTTCGTCATTCTGGAGAAAATCGGAGACCGCATAGAAATTCTGGAAGAGGAATTAACAGGTAATCCAAATAGAAAAACTCTTACACAACTGCACAGAATGAAGCGGGAAATGATCATGCTTCGGAAAGTGATCTGGCCCGTGCGGGAACTCATCAACAACATTGACCGAAGCGAAAACAAACT
>SCSP01000027.1 GCA_004297845.1 Bacteroidota bacterium
AAGAACGATGGTTGTGTCAATATTTCCGGGAGCAGCGGGAGAACTATGGCCTTGTCCGTAAAAAGTGTGTATCGTGTTTGGAATGCCTAAGTTGTTTGCGCGCTCTACCATGGATCCGCTTCCGCTCACTATCATAACCGGAAAACCGCTAACGGAAATCATCTCTGTGCAATAAGGAACCGTGTTGTCATCATTTCCCTGTGCGCTTGCTAAAGGTTCATCTCCCGATTCCATCCACGAGGTATCTCCAATGGCGCCACAAATATTAACGATTGCTTTAACTGCGGAAGAATAGCCGGGATTGCCGCTGTTCCCTTCAATGCCGCCCAATACAGTCGTATCAATAGCGGAAGGAATTTCGGATGGTTTATCAAGATAGGCATAATGCACAGCCATTACTCCTCCCGCAGAAGCGCCTCCGACAAATATCATGTTTGAGTCCGCCCTGAAAGTATTTGTGGAGCCGGCATCTTTTCGGAAGTAACGTACAGCGGCCCTCATATCCTGCGTGGCTCTCCAAACTGCTTTTTGAGCGCTAGCCTGGCTGATGGGAAAACCCATTCCCAAACGATAGTCAATGGATGCAGCCACATAGCCGCGCTTTGCAAACGCATTGCACAATGCAACCAGGTCAGCATCGCTTTTTGAACCGGCAAGGAAACTTCCTCCGTGAGCCATCACGATAACGGGCCGTGCAGATGCAACATCTCCTGTGGGTTCGTACACATCCATCTTGAGCACTTTCATCCCACCGGCCAATCCGATGTTCTGTCCGTATATTATATCAACTGAAGTAGTTACCGTGCTGAATATTTCGGTATCGTAGCGGGAAGAACCGCAGTAGGTCTGGGAAAATAAACTGAGAGGTGCAGTAACTATTTGGAAACAGATAACAGAAGTAAAGAAAGATTTTTTCATAGGGCGTAGAGTTTATATTTGTTAAAAGCGTATGTAAAAGTAATTAAAAATTTAATAACTATCGGAGGAAATACTTTTGCTAAATTTGTCTGTTATGGTAGAGACGAAACCCTATAAGCCAAAGAATAAAATACGCATTGTAACTGCGGCTTCGCTGTTCGATGGGCACGATGCTGCCATCAACATCATGCGCAGGATCATACAGGCAAGCGGTGCGGAGGTGATTCACCTGGGGCATGACCGCTCGGTGAAGGAAATCGTGGATTGCGCTATCCAGGAAGATGCACAGGCAATTGCCATCACTTCCTACCAAGGAGGGCACATGGAATTTTTCAAATATATGTACGATCTGCTCAAAAAATCCGGATGCGGACATATCAAAATATTCGGAGGCGGGGGAGGCACCATTCTGCCTGAAGAGATAAAAGAGCTTCACAAATACGGCATCGCCCGTATCTACACACCTGATGACGGACGCTCTATGGGTTTGCAGGGAATGATTAATGATCTGGTGATGAAAGCAAGCTCCCCCGCCCCCCAAAGGGGGGAAGCTGGAATTCTTTCCAACGGTTGGATCAAAAACCTGAAGAATAGAGATTGGAAAACCATCGCACAACTTATTTCCTGCGCTGAAAATTCACAAAAGGAGTTCCAAAAAATTTGTCCTGAACTGTTAAAATCATTTCGAACAAATGTGGCAAAACCCACCCATCCCTCGAAGATGGGCTTTGTACACGATGGTTTCTCCCCTTCGGGGGGGATAAGGGGGGCTGTGGTCTCCCCCGTCCTCGGCATCACCGGCACGGGTGGATCCGGAAAATCCTCCCTTGCAGATGAATTGGTAAGAAGGTTCTTAGCCGACTTCAAAGACAAAACCATTGCTATTATATCGGTTGACCCTTCCAAGAAAAAAACAGGAGGAGCATTGCTGGGCGACAGGATTCGCATGAATTCCATTTTGAACGACCGCGTGTATATGCGTTCGCTTGCAACCCGCCAATCCAATCTCGCGCTTTCCAAATATGTGCAGGAAGCACTGAACGTGCTGAAGGCTGCCGAATATGACCTGATAATCCTTGAAACATCCGGAATCGGACAAAGCGATACCGAAATTCTGGATCATTCGGATCTATCACTCTATGTAATGACTCCTGAATACGGTGCGGCAACGCAGTTGGAAAAAATTGACATGCTTGATTTTGCCGATATTATTGCACTTAATAAATTCGACAAGCGCGGTGCACAGGATGCCTTGCGCGATGTCAAAAAGCAATTCAAGAGGAATCATAAAAAATTTAAGGTGCCGGATGACAAACTGCCCGTATTCGGCACCATTGCCTCCCAGTTTAACGATCCCGGCATGAACCGCCTTTACGCAGAGGTGATGCAAAAAATTTCTGAAAAGACGGGAGTTAAATTTCAATCCAAACTTGCCATCTCCGATGAGATGAGTGAGAAGCTATTCATCATTCCTCCTTCCCGCATACGCTACCTCTCCGAAATTTCGGAGAATAACCGCAGCTACGATCAATGGGTAGCGGAGCAAAGCGAGATTGCCAACAAAATGTACGCACTTGATTCTACCATTCAGCATCTGACCAAATCAAAAATTGACGATAAAGACCGCATCATCAAGAAGCTGAAAGAAGAATCCGCTAACCTGGATAAAAAACTGGATAGCACAGCCAAAGAGATTCTAAAGAGCTGGCAGAAAAAAACAAAACAGTACAAAGGCGAGTATTACATTTTTAAAGTCCGCGGCAAGGAAATTAAAATCAAAACGCACACCGAAAGTTTATCGCATACGCAAATCCCCAAAGTGGCTGTTCCGCGCTACGAAGCCTGGGGTGAAATTTTACGTTGGGTATTCACCGAAAATTTTCCGGGTGAATTTCCCTACGCTGCCGGAGTATATCCTTTCAAACGCACCGAAGAAGACCCCGCACGCATGTTTGCCGGAGAAGGCGGACCTGAACGAACCAACAAACGATTCCACTACGTTTCAACCGGATTGCCCGCGAAAAGATTGTCAACTGCATTTGACAGTGTAACACTTTATGGAAGAGACCCTGACCTCCGTCCTGATATCTACGGCAAGATTGGCAACTCAGGCGTTTCCATTTGCTGCCTTGATGATGCAAAGAAATTGTTCAGTGGTTTCAATTTAGCTGATTCCAAGACCTCGGTGTCAATGACGATCAACGGACCGGCTCCAACCCTCACTGCTTTTTTCATGAATGCTGCCATAGATCAGCAGTGTGAGATCTATATCAAACAAAACGGGCTTGAGAAACAAGTTGACAAAAAAATAAGCGACATCTTCAAAAAGAACGGAACAAAACGTCCCTCTTATCAGGGAAAATTACCGGCCGGGAACGAAGCCATTGGTTTGATGCTTCTTGGAGTTACAGGCGATCAGGTTCTGCCAAAAGAGGTATATCAGACGATCAAAGTTGAAACACTCAAACAGGTTCGCGGAACTGTGCAGGCTGATATCCTAAAAGAAGATCAGGCGCAGAATACCTGCATCTTCTCCACCGAATTCTCTCTTAGGGTAATGGGGGATGTGCAGCAATATTTTATTGAGAACAATATCCGCAACTTCTACTCGGTTTCAATATCCGGTTATCACATAGCGGAAGCAGGGGCAAATCCCATCACCCAACTGGCGTTCACACTTGCCAACGGCTTTACCTACGTGGAATACTACCTGAGCCGCGGAATGAAGATTGATGATTTCGCCCCCAACCTCTCCTTCTTTTTCTCAAATGGCATTGATCCCGAGTATGCAGTAATCGGCAGGGTTGCCCGCAGAATCTGGGCCAAGGCGATGAAGAACAAATACAAAGGCAATGAGCGTTCACAAATGCTGAAATATCATATCCAGACCTCCGGAAGAAGTTTGCACGCCCAGGAAATTGATTTCAACGACATCCGTACCACTTTGCAGGCGCTTTATGCGATCTACGATAACTGCAACTCGCTTCATACCAATGCCTATGATGAAGCCATTACCACTCCTACGGAAGAATCTGTACGCAGGGCAATGGCAATCCAACTCATCATCAACAAAGAACTGGGATTATCCAAAAATGAAAATCCTTTGCAGGGATCTTTCATCGTTGAAGAACTGACCGACCTGGTTGAAACAGCAGTGCTTGCAGAATTTGATAAGATCACAGAGCGGGGAGGAGTTTTGGGCGCTATGGAAACCATGTACCAGCGCGGAAAAATTCAGGAAGAAAGCCTGTACTACGAAACACTGAAACATACAGGAGAATTTCCAATCATCGGTGTAAACACGTACCTATCCTCTAAAGGATCACCCACGGTGCTTCCCAAAGAAGTGATCCGCGCAACAGAAGAAGAAAAAAAATATCAGATCAGCATGCTGAACCAGCTTCACAAAGGCAATAAAGAAATAGCCATCAAACTACTTCGCGAATTGCAGCTTGCATCCGTGCAGAACAAAAATATTTTTGAAGCGCTGATGGAAGCGGCTAAATACTGCTCGCTTGGGCAAATCACAAGCGCCTTATTTGAAGTCGGGGGCCAGTACAGGAGAAACATGTAAAAACATTAATAACCAGAAGCAGATTCCGACCGATCAACTATCCTTACGCGGAGTATTTGTCCCTGCTTTAGACGAACATATTTCTTAGGGGCAATATCGTTCATCTGGCGCAGTTTGGCAGTAGTAGTACAGTAACGGGTTGCCAATCCGGCAAAGGTCTCCCCTTTTTCAACAGTATGGAATTCAGTTTCAGGATGAAATGCCGCAAGTAACCCGCTTTTATTCTTTTTAAATACTACGGTATTGTAAAGCAGGGTACCGTAATCAAACGATATGAAATACTGAGGATCGACCGGTGCGCCCATAAAACGGACTTCAAAATGCAAATGCGGGCCCGTAGACTTTCCGGTATTGCCGGCAAGACCTATGAGGTCGCCCGAACCAAGAACCTGTCCTTCTGTTACTTTTATTTTATAGAGATGCCCGTAAACCGTTTCAAGCCCGTTGTAATGGCGCACGATCACCACATTGCCATATCCGCCTTTCTTCTGAGCAAAGCGAACCATTCCGTCAAAAGCGCAGGCAACAGTATCGCCTTTCCTAAGTTGGATATCAATTCCTTTGTGGTAACGATTATGCCTCCATCCATAGGGTGATGAGAGGGGTCCCCAGGAAGGCATCGTGAAGCATCCTGCGTCAGCATTTTCCAGTTCAATGGTATGCGTTGCATCTAAAGTAAACTGATCTTTAAAAAGTGTTGTTATGTCTTCATCCCATTCGTTGTTATAAATGTTTGAAGCCGGATAAAGGAACATCATATCAGGATTGCCAGCAGGCGCCACAGGGCTGGGAAGAATCTTTTCAATGTGCAAGCCGACAGGCTGGGAACAGGACTCATCCATTTCAATTTCCCTCTTGGTTATCTTGCTGAGATTCCGCTTTGCAGTTTCCACCATCACCTGACTCCAGAGGTCGGGAGGCATGAAAGTAGCTTCAAACATGTGATCAATGAGCAGCATAAGCTGGGTATCGCTCATTTTCTCAATGATGGGAGAAGATTCTTCACGTTTAGGCTTGAAAAATGGAAGTCCCCTCCCGAGCTTCGCTTGAGCTACGCTCGCAACCTTCGGTTGCCTGCGGCAGTCCAAAAGGGGGAGAGCCTGTGCGTGTGTTCCCTCCTTCGGAGGGAGGAGGGGCTGAGCCTGTGCAATCACGCAACTTATCAGGAAAATAATTGACAGACATTGTTTCATAAAGATCATGAATTACTGCACCAGTAATTTCCCTGCATAAAGAATGCCCTTGTCATCCTCCAATCTGTAAAAATACATCCCGCTGGAAATAGTGTATCCGCGGTTCAGCGTAAAGCCTATTGTTGCGCCTTTGTATTCCCTCAGGTCAATGGACTGAACTTCTTTTCCGTAAAGATCAAAAACGGTAAAGAAGACATCATTATGAGTTGGATTAACGAAATCAATTTTTACAAATGCCGAACTGTTGAAAGGATTAGGGCTGATCACAACAGAAACACCGTTGTATATCTCGTTGATTCCGTTTAATAACACATTAACAGTATCACAGGCAGTACAGCCGTAAAGATCGGTAACACAAACGGTATAATTACCGGAACTCAATCCGGTAATTGTCTGAGCCGTTACCCCGTTGCTCCATGCGTAGGTATAAGGAGCAGTTCCACCGGTTGCATTGCCCGTTGCAGTTCCGTTGTTGAAGTTCGGATAGGTAGCAGGCTGCGAAGTTGAACTTGCCGTCATTGCTGCAGGACTTATTACCGTTGTAGTCAGTACGGTAGAACAACCAACAGCATCCGTTGTTACCACGGTATAAGTACCGGCAGCTAAACCTGTTATTGCCTGAGTTGTTTGTCCGGTAGACCATGCATACGTATAAGGCGCTGTTCCTCCCGAAGAAGCAACAGAAGTAGCTACTCCGTCATTAGTGCCGGCACATTTTGTAGGAGTGCTTGCTGTAGATGAAACAAAAGGAATAGTTGAAACAGTTGTCATTGTTGAACTTGTGCAGCCGACAGAATCTGTAACGGTTACAGTATAAGACCCGGCAGAAAGTCCGGTAGCTGTTTGAGTGGTTTGTCCTGAAGGTAACCATGCATATATGTAAGGTGCAGTTCCTCCTGAAGTTGCGGTAGCAGTGGCTGATCCACCGACCCCGGTGCAATTTGCAGGGGTGCTTGCAGCAGATGAAACAAAAGGAATAGTTGAAACAGTTGTTATTGTTGAACTTGTGCAGCCGACAGAATCTGTAACGGTTACAGTATGAGACCCGGCAGAAAGTCCGGTAGCTGTTTGAGTGGTTTGTCCTGAAGGTAACCATACATACATGTAAGGTGCAGTTCCTCCTGAAGTTGCAGTAGCAGTAGCTGATCCACCGCCCCCGGTGCAATTCGCAGGGGTGCTTGCAGCAGATGAAACAAAAGGAATAGTTGAAACAGTTGTCGAAGTTGAAAAAGTACAGCCATTAGCATCTGTTACAGATAAAGAATAAGAGCCGGTAGCCAGCCCGGTTGCTATAGCAGTTGTCTGTAAATTGTTCCATAAATAGGTATAAGGCGCTGTTCCGCCTGTAACGGTTGAAGCAGCTGTACCATTTCCCCCAACACAGGTGGCAGGTGTTACACTGAAAGTATTTGCAAGCGCTGCTGGACCATCTATTGTATCAATCGCAAAATTGGAACATCCGTCAGTATTGCTTGCAGTTACTGTATAAATTCCTACGGTTAAACCTGTAGCTGCTTGATTGGTTTGCCCATTGCTCCAGAGATAGGTGTAAGGTGCAGTGCCTCCGATAGTAGCTGTAGAAGTTCCGGTATTACCTCCAAAGCAGGTAACGCTTGCAGTAGAAGCAGTAACTGCAATATTATTATAAACGGAAAAAATTGTTGTACTAATAATTCCCAGTGAATCTGTGATTGTTACAGTGTGATTTCCTGCAGCCAGTCCGGTAGCAGTTGCAGTGGTTTGTCCGCCTGAGCTCCATAAATAAGTATAAGGAGGAGAGGTTCCTGCGGTAACGGTAACCGTTCCGGATCCACTGCCATTAGTGGGGCAAGCATCCGGAGTGGTTGCAGATGCAATGGCGCCAAAGTTATATCTTGTGATGTTGACTTGAATCATTATATCTTCAATCGCATTGTTTCGATAGCTGGACCATGAGCCAATAATCTCATAATTTCTGTTTGAAAGAGGGGAGGTTCCTTCTGTCCCGATAGCGCTTGTTGCATCGCCATTCTCCATCCACGCTACATAGACACCTCCCGATAGAATAACTACATCTTTGGTTACCGGAACATTATTATAAGATCCTATAACAGCAGCGCTTGCAGCAACGGAATCAATATAAATAATGTTGCCGGGAGTATTGCCCGGACCCTTATCATCCAGAATTTGTACAAGGTGATATCCGACTGTGCCGGAATTTGCTACCATGAAATCAAGAGAGGTAATAGTAGCCGGATAAAAGGGAGGCTCAATATAAATACCTTGTCCGCCATTTCCGCCCCAGTCATTGGCGGTACCTGCTGTGGTTGACGTTACATAGGACAAGGGGATGGTAGCCTGGGTAGTATCCACCACCACCATTTCTACATCTGTAATGTTATTTGCCGCATTTATATCACCGCTTGCTGTGGCAGTTGTGCGGTAAGTATACGTACCGGTAATGTTGGGATCGTACGTTTTAGGAAATATAAACATTGAGTCAGCAGATGCAACAAGTGAAGAAACTGTTACAGTGGTGTCCCATACTTTCGTTGAAACACTATTCAATAATTTACCATTCGTAACAATGTTGCTAAGCGGCTGATTCCCGGCATTGTAAACATCAGTAGCTAACTTAAGAGGAGATCCATTGGCAGATACAAAGAAACCTCCGTTGTCAATATTCTGACTCCATGCAGGAGTTGCATCAAACACCTGATAAGTTACAGGATTAGGGTAATAAAATTTAACAGATGTATTTGCAGCAGGAAAAACATTGGTTGAAACCTGTAAACCAATCTGGCCGGATGAATTTTCAATTCCGGTAGTAAGACCTTCTCCAGCCATATCATAGGCAACTGTTCCGGTTTGGATGAGTTTGTATTGATAAGTAATTGAACTGTC
This sequence comes from Bacteroidota bacterium, assembly GCA_004297845.1. GTDB lineage: Bacteria > Bacteroidota > Bacteroidia > Palsa-948 > Palsa-948 > Palsa-948. The sequence continues at coordinate 8,569 of SCSP01000027.1, forward strand.
AGCCCCGCTTAAAATTACCTGAAAAGTATGTCGGCCGGAAAAACCACTGCCGCTTGTTACCCAGTATGGAATGGAATCATATTGAAGAATTAATGAATCTGTGTTATTAGTCCAATACCATGCCGTAGCTCCGGGCACTGCTGATAAATTTGTTTGAATAAAAGTCAGATCGCAGGACATTGCGGCAAGATAGTTATTGGGCAATGCGGTATTGGGGATGGTGGGAAAAGTAGCTGCAGGAAGCACGCTGTTATTCTGAAAAGCCAGCCAGCCATTTGAACCAACCCATATTTTCCCGTAATCAGCCCAATAATAATGAAAGTTCCATCCTAAACTGTAAGGACCCTTTTGGTTATCATCTGACAAACCGGTAATTTGTGTTCCAACACCTTTGATTTCTTTCCAGTTGTAAGCAGGGCCATTCGGATCGGCCTGGTTTTTCCATGTGTATCCATAAGCATCAGGGCCTCCGGAAGTTTGAGCAAACAATGCTTCGACAAAAAAGAAGATTGAAAGAGAGAGCAGTAGTTTTGTTTTCATGAAAAATTTTTGTAAGTATACTTTTTATCATTTAGGGCGACAAACATACACAATTTTTTTTAAAAATACAAAGAGCATAAAATTCAAAAAAAATGGGCTGAATTTGTTTAAAAATGCTCTATCGAAAGATCATTTTGCAATAACCATTTTTTTGACGGAGGAAGCGCCCTCAATGGATAATGAATAAAAATAAACTCCCGGAGGATAGGATTGTGTATGGAGAGCGAAGGATTGGTTTCCCGCAGGTATTTTTCCAAGATCAAATGTTTCAACTTGTGTGCCAACTAAACTTTGTATTGAAATTTTTACATTCCCGCTTTTTTGAACTGAATAGTTGATTCTGGTAAGATCACTTGATGGATTTGGGTAATTCTGTCCGAGCGATATAGCGGCATTGTTCAAATCGTTTGTTGAGAAATGGCCCGGGTAGAAAAATTTTACTGCGGAGCCGGATGGCGGAAAAGTGTCCAGCACCTGGAGTCCGTCATTGCCGGTTGAATCTTCAATGCCTGTTTTCAGACCGGTATTAATGAGGTCGTACCCGGGTGCGCTGTTCATCAGTTGCTTATATTGAAATGTGATTGAATAATCTGCGGCATCTAAAATAATCTGGAAAGTATTTCTTCCGGAATAGCCTGCTGCACCGATATCCCAAAAAGGAACTGAATCGTATTGGATAATTATTGAGTCTGTGTTGTTTGTCCAGAAATAAGCGGCAGCCCCCGGGACTAAAGAATCGTTCGCGCCTTTAAAAGTCAAATCCGAAAGTAATCCTGCTATAATATTATCGGGTGCGGAAGGAGTTGGAATGACAGGAAATGGCGCTGTAATGTTACCTGCGTTCCGAAACGAAACCCAACCATTCGATCCTATCCAAAGGGTGTTATACCATTGGCCGTAATAATTATAGTAAAAACCAGGATCAAAAGGGCCGGAAGAATTATCATCTCCCAGTCCGCTTACCAAATTGGCGGTGTCTTTAATGCTTTTCCATAGATAAACAGGCGCGGAACCAATCGGATCCAGATTATTTGCCCAATTATATCCGAATGTATCAGGCCCACCGGAGGTTTGCGCCTGTACAGAATATCCCGAAGAGATAAAAAAAAGGACTGCGGAGAATATGAACAATTTCATATAAAAAACCAATAAACTATAAACCGGGTAAGTGCTAAGTATCTTATTCCACCACAATCACTAAGTATTTGGAAGCGCTCCAGAATTCCTCATGATTTAAAATGACAAGTTTTTCAATTTTTCCTTCCGTCCCCTCAAATTTATAGGACTCCGAAGGATGCACCGTGATGAGCTTCGCCTTTTTGCATGCCAATGTGATGTAGCCAGTCTCAGAAACATCCACCTCTGTGAAATAATTTTTATTGAAGTCAGCCTTCAGTTTTTCCGCCTTGCCCATTCCAATGAATCCGCCTTCTTTGGTGAGAACTCCCTGCCTGATAAGTTCCTTCGAAGTTCCAAAGGCATAAAATCCTTTGTTCAGTTTATCCGTTTTCTCTTCCAGCATTTCCTGCGCGGCTTCGTAGTTGAGCGTAATCTCGGACAATTCTATGTTCATTTTTTCAAGATGGCTCTTCAGTTCAGCTATTTCCGCATCCTTTTCTGCAATCTGATTGTTCATGCGTTCGATCATCTTTTCGAATTCAGCAATTTTCAGATTCGCGCGCTTGAGTTTTTTATTTACAGAGGAAAGCTTCTGCTTGTTCTTCACCATCAGGTCATAGATAGCCTGGATGTCTCCAATAATCTTGTTTTTCTGGTCATGATCAAGCTCTCCCGTTTGGCTGGAAGTGGTCAGCAATTTTTCTTTGTCTTTTATCACATCTAAGTTCTCCTGTATCTCATTAAACGAACGGATGAATCCGAAAATAGCCGAATCTTTTGCCACCACCTGTCCGCTGAGGCTTTGGTTCACATTTTTCAGGCTGTCTTCGTAGGGATCAACAGCCGTTTCAGTTCCGCTTCCGCAGGAGGAAAGTACAGAGTATAGAGTACAAAATACAAAGCATGCAACCGCGTTGTTTAAGATAAACTTCTTCATGGTATTAAATTTAGACCGCAAATATAGGAGAAAAGAGTAATCGGTTATCGGCAACCGATGATCGGTTGGCTGTTACCGATTACCGATAACTGACTGCCTATCTTTTGGCTTTTTCTTTTTGTGTTTAATGGGGTCTTCATGAAAGTAATAACGGAAATCCAGCGTGAGAAAGCTTCCGCTCAATTTCAGCCTGCTTATCACTTTTGTTGGCTCGTATAGGATGGAAGATTCATAAAAATAAGATAAAGGAAGATGATAGGATGCCCCCAGATAAAAATATCCGCTCTTTTCAGTCCGGTATTCAATCCCCATGTTTGCCAGGGCAGCAAACTGAAATACGGAATGGCGTTTGGAAGAGTGCCTGAAATACGTATCGCGCGTTGCAATGTTTGAAGGATACATATCCATTGACATGCCCAAAGAGGAGTTCGCGTATATTTTATCCGCCATTCGCAGGAAGATCATGCCCTGGACAGGAATTTCGTATCCGATAATTTTAAAATCTGAGCTTCCCGTAAACGAAGTATCTGTGATTGACAGGTCAAAATTTCGTTTAGTGAAATTGATCCCTGTTTCAAAAGAAAACTGTTTGGTGAAACCCCGCCTCAATACCATTCCCGCGCTGTATCCCATCTTCTGCGAGATGGAAAAATCTATGCCATTCTGTGAGATAGACTTTATATCGCTGCTGAAAAAGGCGCTTGGAAAAATTGGTTTGTACTGAAATCCGGCAGTAAAAATATTCTCCTGGGCGGAGAGTGGGCTAAGGTAAAAGGCAGAGAGGTATAGAGGCAGGGTAAATAAATACGGAAAAAGGCAGCTTAGTTTCATTTCATGACTAAGATATTGAGTTTTTCCAATGTCTGTAAAAAAAGAAAGCCTTGACGAATATCGCCAGGGCTTTCAATATTAAATCCGGTTTTATTATTCCACAACTATCCGAAAGTCGAATATTAACTCACCTTACGCAGAGTTTATTTTCCCGCAGATTTCGCTGATACACGCAGATTTTAGTTTCTATCCTCTGCGAAAATATGCGGGATTTGCGGGAACATTTATGTTATCAACAGCCCACCCCCCCCCAAACGAGGCAATTCATGCAGTAGACTGCGTAAGGTGAGATATTAAATCGTTTGGTTCTACAAGGTTTCCTGTGGGTAAAAATTTCCATTTGGGACTTATTAAAAATCGTGAATATTTGATTTTTTCTATAAAAACGAGTTCTATTGATATTTGCTGTGAAAATTTCATATAAATATTCGTATGCTATTTTTAGCTAAAAAAGATGGTTACCCACAGGAAACCTTGTAGAACCAATCATTTCAAATATTATCTTTGCGGATTCTCTATGAGAAGGGTATGTGGTATAGAGGTATGCGGTATAAGATTATGGTGCCTTGGCACCATCCTTATTCCTTTGTACCTTGTGTCCTATACCTGCGTTTCTCAGCAAACCGGATACCAGATCAAAGCGAAGGTCAGGGGCTGGCATGACACCGTTTGCTATTTCGGCAACTATTTTGGAAAATATAATTCGGTTAAAGACACAACCCGGATCGACAAGGAAGGGAATTTCATTTTTAAAGGCAAGGACAAACTCCCCGGAGGCATCTACCTTCTTATTTTTCCAAATAAAACCTGGCTCGAGCTGCTGATAGACAAAGAACAAAACATTACACTCGAAACTGACACCGGGAAACTGGTGGAAAACATGAAAATAAAAGGTTCCGAGGAAAGCGAGATGTTTTACAAATACCTGAAATTTATTTCTCAAAAACAAAAAGCTGCCGATCCGCTTAAAAAGCATATAGCTAAACTGAATGAAGACAGTATTGCCAGAATTACAACAAAAAAGGACTCCATCCGAATCATGCAGGAGAAGGTGACTGAAATTGAAAAAGAGCGTGAAAAATACATGGAGGATTTCATTTCCAAAAACCAAGAGTATTTTCTTACAGCCATTTTCAAAGCACAAAAAGATCCTGTAGTTCCTGAAACCCCTGTCTTGCCGAATGGAAGAAAGGATTCACTTTTCCCGTACCGATACTATAAGGACCATTTCTGGGATAACATCCCTCCAGCAGATGACCGGCTCCTGCGTACTCCTATATTTCACATGAAACTCAAGCAGTTTTTTGAAAAGATCGTGGTTCAGGATCCAGATTCCATTAATAAAGAATCGGATATCCTTGTGGCAAAAACAAAAGGGAACAAGGAAACATTCAAGTACATTGTCTGGTACCTTACCACCACCTACGAAAATCATACCATCATGGGTATGGATGCGGTTTTTGTTCACCAGGTAGAAAATTATTACATGACCAAACAGGCTTATTGGGTGGATACGGTTACAAACGAAAAAATAATTCACCGTGCCCTGACTATCAAACCGCTCCTGCTTGGCAAGCCCGCTCCGCCCATCATTATGCAGGACACATTAGATAAAAATGTTCCCTTGTACGATGTGAAAGCAAAATACACTGTTGTAATCTTCTGGGATCCGGATTGCGGCCATTGCCAGAAAGTGGTTCCGAAACTCAGGGATGAATATGAAAAGAAACTGAAATTAAAAGGAGTGCAGGTGTATGCAGTAGATATAGAGGATAACGCTGAAAAATGGAAAAAATTTATTATCGACAATAAAATGGACTGGATTAATGTGCATGATAAATACAAACAGTACCCTTTACGCCAGTTGTATGACATATACAGCACTCCGGTCATTTACCTGCTGGATGAAAACAAAAAGATCAAAGCAAAGCGTATTGATGCCGAACAACTTGATGGGTATATTGATTTCCTTGGAAAAATGAGTGAGAGGAGAAATAAGTAACCAAAGCGGTATGCCGTTATCTCTCCCCCTTGAGATTGGAGGAGGTGGTTACTCCACACATATCTTACCTGCACTTACAGTGCTGCCACTTTCGAATATCTTGTAAAAATATATCCCGCTTGAAAGACCCTCCCGGTGCAGTATAAAATCATTTGCAATATTTCCCTGATTCAACTTGCACACTTCTCTGCCAAACACATCGAAAAGAACGAATGAATAAGAGCGTAATTTATGATTCACAACTTGAATAACAGTCTTTTCAGAAAACGGATTGGGATACACACGCACATCCACCTTGTTTGCCAATTCATTTACACTGATATTTATAGAATCAAGAATTAGAAAATGGTCCAACCCACCTTCATTTGTATTATCCTGGTCATTATCAGATACCTCCATTCTGAAAGTCATGGTTGAGGTAGGAGGTAAATAATCTGAAATTTTATAGTTTCGGGGCAGCCAGGAAGAGGATCCTAAGGACAAAGTTGAAAGCGATTCCAGCATAGCGGTACTCGATCCGTTGCTGATGGATATTACCACTGTATCGGAAGAATTTGTTGAAAGTTTTTTCCACCGTGAAAAATAAACTACCGGTTGAATGTAGCCCGTAAGATCAAAAACAGGGGATGTAAGAATGGTAGTTCCTCCATCCACATCATCATCGGAAGAAGTTACCCCTTTATTTCCGGTAACATAAGCCTGATTCCCGCAATCGTTAATGACATCCGCATCCGGGTTTATGGGATTTCCCTGAAAAAAAGTTCCTTGAGGCTCCCCTCTTTCCCATATTCCTCCCGTAGCATTGCCACTTACGGTCCATCCGAAGTCCCACAAAAAATCATCGTAAATTCCTTTGTCAAGACCCATGCTCAATGTTCCTGACGAGGAGGTAATGCTTTGCCCTGAAGGGCAATTAGTAACATAACCCCATTTGCCGGCTGCTACAAAATAAGTGCCGGCATACATATTCGGGATTGAAAAATTTCCGCTGGCATCCGTGACCGTATCCCACCTGGAGCCCGTGTCATAAATAGAAATTTTTGCATTAGAAATTCCAACCAGCGATGAATTGTCAAATATATTTCCTCCGTACGAGAAAGTCTGTTTCGGGCACAGGAGAAATGTATTCAGTTTCACCACTCCTGCAGAAAGAACTACGGTGTCTGTGTCCGATAAATAGCCGGTCTTTGACAATACTACGATGTACGTATCGGGCCGGGCAATTCCAACTGCGTATTGACCCAAAAAATCTGTTACATCGGTATGCGAATTGCTTTGTGGATTCGCGACCTGCAAGGCAACATTCACACCGCTTATCGGATTGCCTGTTAAACAATTCTTTACAACTCCTTCCAAATAACAGGCACGAACGTAGGTGGGAGCAAACACAAACAGCCCGCTGTCCATATCAGATGCCACAATTGTTCCGGATGGAAAAAACGGGTATACGCCCCAGCAACCCCTAAACCCGGTAACGGATGGGGTATACGTATCGTAATTACCTACCTGCACTAAATTAGCGGGACGGCTTGCATCCACTATAGTAATTCCTTCGGTATACCAGGACGATACAGCATAGTCAATATTATTATTCTGAATGATGTGCGTATTATGAACTATTGAATTGCTTCCGGGGCTAGTCTGTATCCTGTCTGTTTCATAAATATTTGCAAGATCAGAAATATCAAAAGCACCCAGATAGGAATTGGCGTTTTCATCGGTAGTAAAACATATTTTGCTGTTTGCTGAAAGCCACGTATTATGGGTGAACTTTGTGGGGGTTTCAAAGGTAGCGAGAACCACCGGAGAGGCCGGATTGGAAGCGTTGACAATTGCACACTCACCATCGTAAATATGGCCTGCATAGATGGTATCATTTCTCACATAACCGTCATGCACATAACGGGGATCATAGGAGCCAAGATAGACAGGTGCCATTGGATTGGCGGTAACATCCGCAATGATGGCTCCTTTGTTCCCTACATTACTTCCGTATAAATATATTTTACCGTTATCGGCATGGAGCGCGTGTATTTTTTTAAGTGTATCATTTCCGATCTTTGGTGTCCATGTGGTAACAGCAAGATTAGTGTTAGGTAAATTGGTCAACTCAACGATCTGCAAGCCGATGCAGCATTGTTCTGTTGTTATATAGGCATAATTCCCAACAGTTTTAATTTCACGCCAGGTAGAAGAAGGACCGGGTACCTGAATGATCTCAACCGGATTTGCCGGATTTGTTATGTCTACAATGGATAATCCGTTCTGCGCTCCCACCAGCGCGTATTCCTTACTATCGGCAGGATCCACCCATCCGCAAATGTTGGAGAGGCGCTGGCTGCCGTAAGAAAGCCGTGAGGCCAAGGTAACATTTAAGTTTTGTGAAAACGAGATCAGCATTATACTGAAAAAGGTAAAAATGGTAAATACTATTTTTTTCATATTATATGTTTTGACGTAAAAATATTCCACGACATAAAGAGGTCCAAAGGAAAGCAAAAAATACCGGAAAAGAAAGAAAAAGATGATTTAATTCAGTGCGGGTTATATTTTTTTGCTTCATTATCCTTTGCCGCTTTTTTTGCACGTAATGCTTCAAAATCCTTGGTAAGCATAATATCTAATTTTCTGTCTATCAGCGAATAAATACTGGTATATTTATCTGAAATCACATGATGCTCCTCCCATTCAAGCTGGCCTTTGTAAAGCAAGAGGGTGGCTATATCAGTGGGTGTGATCAGGGGAGAGGTACCGGTTTTATGCCTGTGAATAGTTGCTTTGCTCACATCCGCAGCTTTCCCATTGTACCGGGAAGAAATAAAAATGCAGTCCTTGTGCAGATCCTCTTTTGAAACAAGCGCATTTTCCTTCTTGTCGTAAACAAGCAAATAATCCCCTCCGATCGGCACAATGCCTTCTTTCATCAGGGAGGAATATACAAATACTTTCATCTCTTTTCCTGCATCTATCGGAACTGCTCTGAGTTTTGTACCTGAGTAAAGCTTAAAAAAGGACGTGTCTTTTTCAATTTCCTTATATACTTTCTCCCTATAATCAATAAGCATTTTCTCCTGCTGCGTAGGCACACGTTCTTCTTCATCGGCAATAGATGAATTCTTTTTGGATACGCTCATGTTCATATATCTTACCGTTTTTATCACCCATCTCAGTTCAAGGGCTTTGTGGCTCTGCTCGGCAGCAACCGTATCGCCTGCTTTTTTATAGGTCTTTGTTTTGTATTCTGTTGAGGTAGTATCCATCTGCCTCCAAAAAATAGTTTTCAATGTATCCTTATCTCTATAGGACAAATATCCTTTAACAATATTTGTGTTAAACTCATTCTCATAATAAAGATCATTGGATGTCCAGTTAGCAAGAATTAAGGTGTAAAGCGCCAATCCTTCCGTCATCACTTTGTTCTTATCCTTTTCGGATACTTTTTGAGCATCAAGACGGTGCAAAGGAAAAAAAATGGCAAACACACTAAAAAGAAGTAAATTAGAACAGGTGATTTGCTTCATATATTTTTTACTTCTTTTGTTTAATCTCAGGCTCTACAGATGATAATGTTAACTGATGATACGCAAGGCGAACCGCCTTCGAGGAGAAGCCAATTCGTCCAGCGTTGACTAGAATATTTTTACTGTTGTAACTGAGCCATTCCGAATAAACAGAGCCGACAATAACAGAATTGCCTTCACATTTTATCTGAATGGATGCTTTAGAACCAAAAAAAATGAATGGAATCTTTTTTTCCTTCAGAATTTTCTCCTTTCCGTTTTCATATTGCACGAGAAGAATTTTATTATCCTTTTTCTGAAAACGGACAGAGAGTTGATTCTGATTCTCTTTTCTCAGAAAAATTTCAAAGACAGCATCTCTTTTTCCTGTATCAACGGAAACTGTCAGGTTAAGCATAAAATCCTGCATACAATATTTTGTAAACTCCATCTCCTGAATAAAATTATTTTCATCCGATACGGAAAAAGATCCATTTACCATGTAAAGAGGGCTTACTTCTTCTTTGCCTTTATTCACCTTATACTGATACCACCAGTTTGATTTCAGATTAAAATTGTCAGAAAACCAGAAAGAAACCAGCGAAGGCTTTTGGGCAGCATTTTGTGTTTCACTGTTTTTGGCTCCTACAACCGTTAAGCTGTCGAACACCGGTTTGCTTTCCACCGAGTAAAATCCAACTCTTCCACCGGAAGAATAAGAAGCATTTACCGTAAACAAATTAATATCATCCAAAAAACAGGCGATCCTATTTCCTTGCATGGAAGCAGAAAGCCGGTACCATTTTCCTTCAACGATATCGCTGTCTAATTTTTTTTCGGTAATGATAAACCAGCCAAACGGGCCGTTCGAGTGATAGGCAAGCTGAACTTTGTTGCTTTCCTTATGAACGCGCAGCAGGTAAAAGCCGTCTTCTGTTTCGCGGAAGATGATCCCTGCACGGCTATCCGCACTCGGCTGTCCCCGTTCAGCAGATATTTTTACGTTCGCTTTCACCGTATAATTATCCCATGTCTTATCGCCAAGATAAATGGCATGCAATATTCCGTTATTTTCAAACTGGTGAAGCGCGCCATCTTCGAGGTACCATGTTCTTGTTTTTTCGCCACCGGTATTTTGTTCCCATTTTTCAAATTTCTTCGGGTCGTCAAAATTTTCTTTCATCAAAATTTCTTCCATATTATTTAAAGGATCAGGTGAAGAAATATATTTTTCTTCCGATTTTCCTTTTGGCGGAATTAAAAAGGTCTTATCAGAAAAAAGCTGTATGGTATCATTGTATTTTCCGATGAAGGTCACTTCTCTTATGCATGAAGCAAATCCCTTTTTCATCACAGCAAGGGTATGCAGTCCGTTAGGCATGTAACATTCTTTTTTACTGCTTTTTGCAAAAAGCGGGTGAACTCCGTCAATGAAGACCTCAGCATCTTCAGGAAATGTATTAATTTTTATATGCGTACTGTCACTGGAAGAAAAATCCTTTGGAAGCTCGTTGATCATTTTTACAAGATAATGTGCCGGCACAGCAAAGTTGATCCGGGAAGTTCCCATCATGCTGTTGATGATGCCCACTACTTTTCCTTGTTCGTTCAGCACAGGGCCTCCGCTGTTACCGTGATTGATGACTGCATCCACCTGGATGCGATTGAGTTCATGAAGGTCATCGTGCCTGAGCGCGGAGACGGAACCGTTGTTCACTGTAATTTCAGGGCCACGCTGCAAAACAGTAAACTCATCGCCAAACGGATAGCCGAAGATCCACACGGGTTTAAGTTCGCTGAGTTTTGAAGTGTCCATTTCGAGATACGGAAATTTTTCGGAATCACTGACCGCAAGAATAGCAAGGTCATTTTCTTCATCAATAGAAACAATTACTGCATTGTATTTTTTATAATCTGAGGTTCCGCTGTTGCGAATGATTTTTATTTCCTTGATCTTTGTAGGGTACAATCCATTATAATCCGACAAGGATGATTGAATAACATGATAGTTGGTTGCGATCCATCCTTTATCATTGATAAAAAATCCGCTTCCGGAGGTGTTGATCTCTTCATTTGTTAGATTAAAATGGTGTTTGACATTTATAAAAACAGTTGCTTTTTTTATTTCATCAAGCGATTTTTCGGGTAAGGTTTGAGAAAAAGATTGTCCCGAAGAAATACCTAAATAAAAGGCTGCTCCAATAAATTTGCAAATGCTTTTAAAAGGAATTTCCATCATTCAAATCATTTGAATAAATTCGTCTATAAACTATCTCAAAAAATCATTCTAACTCCGAAATGTCATGCTGAGCCTGTAGAAGCATTTAACTTTGAAAGAAAAAGTCCTTCGACAAGTTCAGAGTAACACTGGATGATATTTTTGAGGTGTCCTTCCAAGAACGAACTAAAGATACTATATATTTGATGAAGGGGATAAATTTTATGCAGCAGTGCAATGGGAAAAGTTGTAATATTATAATCTCATTCAAAAGCTAACGTGATGAATCACGAAGAAAAACATTTAAAAAGTTCCGCATTCATTACAGATGCGGTGATCGGGATGGCCGATGGGCTGACAGTTCCCTTTGCCCTGGCTGCGGGACTGAGCGGTGCCGTGAACAGTAATGCAATAATTATTACCGCAGGGGTTGCGGAAATTGTTGCCGGAAGCATTGCCATGGGGCTGGGTGGTTATCTTGCAGGGAAAACTGAGGTTGAACATTATCAATCTGAATTAAAACGCGAATATGATGAGGTAGAGCGATTGCCGGAAAAAGAAAAAGAAGAAGTGAGAGAGGTTTTTGCAAACTATGGCATCAGCAAACAATCGCAGGAAATAATAGTAGAAGAACTTGCCAAGAACAAACATCAGTGGGTAAATTTTATGATGAAATTTGAACTGGGGCTTGAAGAACCTCATCCTAACCGTGCACGCAACAGCGCAGCAACTATTGGAATTTCTTACATCGTTGGCGGACTGATACCACTAACAGCCTACTTCTTCACTCCTACTCCATTTGAAGGCTTGATTGTTTCCGCAGGGCTTACCACGCTTTGCCTGTTCGTATTCGGATATTTTAAGAGTAAAGTGACAGGACAGCCTCCTGTTCAGGGGGCAATCAAGGTTACGCTCATAGGAATTGCAGCAGCAGGAGCAGCATTCTTAGTAGCAAAGGCGTTCGGAGGAATAATATAGTAGTAACTTTCCGCTGTGAAATTCTTAATTATTCAAACTGCATTCCTGGGGGATGTGATTCTGGCTACTTCTGTGGTTGAAAAATTACGTCAGAAATTCCATTCCGCAGAGATCGATTTTCTGTTGAGGCAAGGGAATGAAGATGTTCTTGAAAAGCATCCGTTCATACGCGAAGTAATCGTCCTTGATAAAAGAAAAGACAAATTAAGAAATCTATTGAGCATTGCCGAAAAAGTCAGAAGTAAAAAATACGACTTCGTAATCAACCTGCAGCGCTTCGGGAGTTCAGGCTTCATAGCCTGGCGGTCGGGGGCAAAGGAAAAGATTGGTTTCGGTAAAAATCCATTTTCTTTCTGCTATACAACAAAAGTAAAGCACCGCATTGGAACCGGCCTGCACGAAACAGAACGTAACCATGAGCTTATAAAACAGCTAACGGATACTGTTCCTGCCATGCCAAAACTTTATCCTACGGAGAAAGACCGGCAAACGGTTACTGAACAATATGGGTTGCTTCCGGACGGGTATGCCTGCATTGCGCCTGCCTCCGTATGGCATACCAAACAATTTCCAAAAGAAAAATGGATGGAACTGACAAGCGCTCTTCAGCATATTCCCATATGTCTTATAGGAGGACAAAATGATATAAAATTATGTGAAGAAATTAAAACCAACACTCCGGGCGCACAGGTCCATGTGTTTGCCGGAAAACTTTCCCTGCTGCAAACGGCTGCACTGATGAAGAATGCCCGGATGAATTATGTGAACGACTCTGCCCCGCTTCACATGGCATCCGCCATGAACGCCCCGGTTACCGGTATTTTTTGCTCCACAGTTCCGGCATTCGGCTTCGGGCCCTTGTCAGACAATTCCAACGTGGTGGAGACCAGAGAAAAACTGGATTGCCGTCCCTGCGGCCTGCACGGACACCCCATTTGCCCGAAAGGACATTTCAAATGCGCGCATACAATCTCCATAAAAGATATTCTGAATGTTTGAACAGGAAATAGATAACGCACTCAAAGTTCTCCGCAATGGAGGCACCATCCTCTATCCCACGGATACAATTTGGGGCATTGGCTGCGATGCTACCAGTGAAAAGGCGGTGGAAAAGGTTTTAGAAATTAAAAAAAGAACAGCAGCCATCCCAACCCAAAAGGGAGAAGACGGTGCCAATAGATCCCTTCAGGGCAGGGGGCAAGCGGGGAATAAATCTTTTATCGCTCTGGTTAGCGACCCCGGCATGCTCAACCGCTTTGTAAAAGAGGTGCCTGAAATGGCTTGGGATCTGATGGATACAAGCAGTCCGGAGAAAGACGATGAACCCGCCAAACCACTAACGATCATTTACGATGCAGCAAGGGGGCTCGCAAAAAATGTATTGGCAAAAGACGGGAGCATTGGAATACGGTTGGTAAAACGAGAGGCAAATGAATTTTGCCACAGGCTCATCCATAAATTCGGGAAGCCCATCGTTTCTACATCAGCAAACATAAGCGGTTCACCTTCACCGAAAGATTTTTCAGAAATAGCCGAAGATATAATTTCGAATGTTGGCCTTGTGGTTCATCTCCATACTCCATACTCCATACTCCATATTCCTTCTTCCATTATTAAGCTGAAAGCAAACGGGGAGTTTAAGATCATCCGGGAGTAATAGATTAAAATTCACAAAAATTTGAATTTTACGTTTTACTCAATATCCTGAGTAAAAATACTTACTCTATTGAGTAAAATCATTATCTTTGTATGCCATGTTTAAGAGGGATAAATACAAAACGCTGATGGAGAGGATAAAGGATCCGCGCAAATTTATACAGGTAATTGCCGGTCCCAGGCAGGTGGGAAAAACTACCCTTGCCTTACAGTGCATGGAAAATTCAGGCATAGTGAATCATTTTGCTTCGGCCGATGAAGCATTAAATATGGATCCGGTCTGGATCGATCAGCAATGGGAAACAGCCAGGATAAGGGGATCTGGCAAACAGGTTTTATTGGCGCTGGATGAAATTCAGAAAATAAATAACTGGAGTCTGGCAGTAAAAAAGAACTGGGACAGAGATACAAAGGATAAGATAAAGGTAAAAGTGATGCTCTTGGGTTCCTCCCGACTCTTATTGCAGGAAGGACTGACAGAATCACTGTCCGGGCGTTTTGAACTGATGTTACTGCCACATTGGTCGTTTTCAGAAATGGAAAAAGCCTTTGATTATTCTCCCGAAGAATATGTTTGGTTTGGAGGATATCCCGGAGCCGCATCATTTATTAAAAACCCCGCACGATGGAAGGATTATGTGCTGCACTCGCTGATTGAAACCACTATTTCAAAAGACATACTGATGGTTACCAGGGTTGATAAACCTGCGTTGCTCCGAAACCTGTTTGAACTTGGTTGTGCTTACTCAGGGCAAATACTGTCATATAATAAAATGCTGGGACAACTGACTGATGCCGGTAACACAACCACCCTTGCGCATTACCTCAAACTTCTGGATTCAGCCGGGTTTCTTGCCGGGATTGAAAAAATTTTTTTAAAACAGATTCGTTCCCGCGGATCTAGTCCTAAATTCCATGTGAGAGACACTTCTCTCCTATCTGTATTCAGCAAAATGAGTTTCAAGGAGGTAAAACAGCGCCCGGAAATATGGGGAAGGCATGTTGAGTCAGCAATTGGGGCACATCTTATAAACTCATCTGCGGCCGGAAACTATGAAGTACATTACTGGAGAGATAGGGATGACGAAGTGGATTTTATTCTTAGAAAGGGAAAATCAATCATAGCCATTGAAGTAAAAACTTCTGCAAAACAAAAAACGGGTAGCATGACCAGATTTTCCGCTCAGTTTAAACCTGCCAAAGTCCTGTTGATAGGTGACGAAGGATTAAAATGGAAGGATTTTCTGAAAATGGATCCGGGAGAATTGTTTGAATAAAAAAATGAAAAACAAACTCACCCACCCCATTTTCAAGATTGTTTCCGATTGCGCGGAGGAATTAAATATGCCCGCATTTGTCATTGGCGGATGGGTGCGCGATCTTTTACTGAATCGTCCTTGCAAAGACATTGATTTTGTTTGCGTAGGCAGCGGGATAGAATTAGCAGAGCGAGTTGCAAAAAAAATAGGCGATAATTCCCATGTAACGGTCTATAAAAATTTTGGGACAGCAAATATTAAATACGAAGATTTCGAGATTGAATTTGTAGGTGCTAGAAAAGAATCATACGATAGG
>SCSP01000284.1 GCA_004297845.1 Bacteroidota bacterium
CTGAAGCCCTTGCTGAATATCAAAAATATGCGAAGGATGTTCCATCTGATAAACGCGGAGAGAACGGGGCAAAATCATGTGAGCTTGCACAAAAGTGGAAAGATAATCCTACCCGCTACAAAGTGGAGAACATGGTGCAGATAAACACCAAAGAATGGGATTTCTGCCCCATGTACTTAGAAAGAAAAAAATACACTACCCTGCTTTTCTCTTCCACTCGCCCCGGAGCAACCGGAGATGTAGATGGCAACGTAGGACAATTGTTTGCGGATATTTTTTCTACACAAATTGACAAAAACGGAAAATGGAGCACACCTGTTCCGCTTGCGTCTCCGCTTAGCACCAAGGTGAACGAGGCAGCCTGCGTATTAGATGAAAAAGGAAGCAACATGTATTTCACCAAATGCGGTGTGGAGAAAAAGAAGAATCCTAAATGTCAGCTTTACGGAACGGTAAAACGCGGTCAGGCATGGGAGGAGCCAATTATTCTTCCCTTTGTCATAGACTCCTTTAACTACGGCCACCCTGCGTTAAGCAAAGACGAAAAGATCATGTTTTTTTCGTCCGACCTTAAAGACAGTTTAGACCCCGGATATGGCGGATTGGATCTGTATTACTCTTTATGGGATGCCAAGAAAAAAGCATGGGGAAAACCGATTAATCTGGGTCCTGAAATTAATACTTCCGAAGACGAAGCATTCCCGTTTCTTCACTATGACGGGACTCTTTATTTTGCTTCAAAAGGCCACTTAGGAATGGGAGGATTTGATATTTTCAAAGCGCCTTCTTCTGGAACAAACAAATGGAGCAAACCGACCAACTTCCAGTACCCGATAAACTCCGCAGGGGATGACTTCGCGATCGTTTTCGAAAGCGAACACGAGCGCGGTTATTTTACATCCAGCAGGGCAGGAGGTAAAGGCGGTGACGATATTTACTCATTCATTCTTCCTCCGCTGCTCTTCATGCTGGAAGGTTATGTAACAGAAGTTGATTCAAAGCTTCCTGTTCCCGGAGCTACGGTAAAACTGGTCGGATCTGATAACTCCTCGTTTGAAGTTAAAACGGATGTAAAAGGGTATTACAAATTCGAAACAAACGGACAGGCGCGCTATATCAATCCAAAGACATCGTATGTTGTAAGCGCTTCAGGAATTGATGTTAAAACTCCTGATTTTCCGGACGGGCTTCTTGGAAATCCCAAAGCAAAGATTACCACAGTGGACCTGAAGGAGTCCACCAACTTCCGCCAGGATTTTGTACTCAAGAAAATCATAAAGGAAATGAGGATGCCGCTGGTTCTCTTTTTGCTTGACTCTGCCGATCTCAGCCACCCTTCCAATCCGAAGGATTCACTCGAGTTCCTTGTGAAAGTAATGAGCGAAAGCCCAAACATTACGGTGGAGCTTTCTGCACATACCGATTACCGTAGTGATGCCGTGTACAATCAAAAACTTTCATTCAGGCGCGCTAAAACATGCGTTGATTATTTAATTACCTCCCGCGGTATTGATCCCAACAGGATCACTCCTGCAGGATACGGAGAAAGCAGACCATCCAAGACGGACAGGGAACTCAACACCCCAAGCGGAAAAACCATTCCAGTGGGAACTATTCTTTCTCAGGCATGGATTGACAAAAATTTTCCTCAGAGAAAAAATAAGGATGATTATGAATTTGTCATGCAAATCAACCGCAGGGTGGTGTTCACTATCCTGAGAAGGGATTACGTGGCGGCAGCAGGAACATCTGACGGGCCAAAAATTGCTCCTGAGATCAAAGTGACGGAAAGCACCTCAGAAGGCGGTGAAATTGACCCAAATGCACCCCAGGAACAATTAACGCCTCCTCCTCCTCCTCAGGAACAAGTAGCTCCACCCGTTCCTCCCCGACAAACTGCGCCCACACCTCAGGAAGAAAAAAAAGGGAAGAAGGGAAAAAAACCAGAACAATAATAAAACTACGATACATATTCTTATACTGAATATCCCGATAAATTTGTCGGGATATTTTTTTTACCACCACCCATTGCTCCCCTCTCTTGAGGAGAGAGGTCGGGGGAGAGGAAAAAATGGGCACATCTAGATATAATTTAAGAGGAGTTTCCGCATCAAAAGAAGATGTGCATAATGCTATTAAAAAACTTGATAAAGGAGTTTTCAAAAATGCTTTTTGTAAAATCGTTCCCGATCACTTAGGCGGGAGCAAACGTCACTGTATTGTAATGCATGCAGACGGAGCAGGAACTAAATCTTCTCTGGCGTATATATATTGGAAAGAAACGGGCGACCTCTCTGTGTGGAAAGGAATTGCACAGGATGCGCTTGTGATGAACATGGATGACCTGCTAGGTGTGGGTGCTGTGGATAATATACTGGTATCCACCACCATCGGCAGAAATAAGAATCTGGTTCCCGGTGAAGTTATCTCAGCCATCATCAATGGCGTGGAAGAATTTCTGGCAACTATGCGATCGTATG
>SCSP01000285.1 GCA_004297845.1 Bacteroidota bacterium
GGAAGAAATAACTCCAGGCGTATATGAAGCGATCGTTCAAGGCTCGGAAGATTACAGCGTACAGTTAGAAATCAAGAACGGCAACATCACCGAACACACCTGCGATTGCCCGTATGACATGGGGCCGGTTTGCAAGCATGTTACCGCAGTAATTTTTTATTTACAGCAGGAACTACTTGAATTGAAACCAAAAACATCTTCAAAGAGTCCTGCAAAGACAAAAGAGACGGTAAAGAGGAAAACAGTTGCTGAGGAAGTGAACGAGGTTCTCGAAAAAATTTCGCACGATGAACTCAAACTGTTCCTCAGGGAAAAGATGGAGACGAATCCTCCCCTCAGAAATATATTTCTATCCTCCTTCGCCCACCGCAGCAAAGGCGAATCCAAAGAGTTTTACCTGAAACAGGTAAAATCCATACTCCGTTCCGTATCAGGAAGGGAAGGATTTATTGACTGGTCTGCGGGACGTTATGTAGGCAAAACGGTAGGCGAGTTGGTGGATGCCGCGCAGAAACATTCCATGAACAGCAATTTCAAAAGCGCTGCTCTTATCTGCAGCGCAGTGATGGAAGAAATGACTGGGGCACTCCAGTATGCCGATGATAGTAACGGGGATATAGGAGGAAATATTGATAGCGCTTACAATATATTAAGCGACATGGCTTCTGGAGAACTCCCCGAAGAAACACGAAAATGGCTGATAGAACACTGCCTATCATCTTTTGAAAAAGGGATTTACTCCGGATGGGATTGGCACTTGGGAATGCTGCGCCTCGCATCACAAATTGTAAAAAATGAAGATGAAACTCAATGGATAGTATCGCTTCTTGATACAGTTCAACGCTCGGACTACGAGCAGGAAAGAGCGCAGGAAATAAAACTTGAAATCCTGAGAAAAACAGATGGAGAAGCGGCAGCGGATAAATTCATTGAGCAAAACCTTTCAAACTCTTCATTCAGACGCGAATCCATTGCAAAGGCGATATTCAACAAGAATTACAAAAAAGCAATTACCCTTGCCCGTGATGGAATTATACAAGATAAAAAGGACAAACCCGGACTCGTCAAGGAGTGGTTCGACTGGCTACTGAAAATTGCCATTGCTGAAAATGATAAGGACAAAATAATTGAGTATGCCCGTTTTCTCTTTATTGACAATTTCAGGCACGAACAGGATTATTACGAGTTAATGAAGAACAATGTTCAACCTGTAAAGTGGAATGCCTTTGTGGAAGGAATCATCAAGGATATTTCGACACATAAAAAATGGTTCGACTTCTCGTTGATTGCCGGAATTTATATCAAGGAGGAGTGGTGGGATAGACTGCTTGAACTCGTAAAACAAAATCCAACCCTAAACCACATCGAACAATATGAAAAATATCTCTCAAATGATTATGCCCATCAGTTGTCCGAGTTATATGCAGAAGGAATAATCAAGTATATGAAAATTAACATGGGGCGAAATCACTACCAGGATGCTTGCAAATACTTAAGGAGGATGATAAAACTCGGAGCAAGAGAAAAGGTTGAGATCGTTATTGCAAATTTCAGGAAAGAATACCCCCAGCGCAGAGCATTAATGGAAGAGTTGAATCGGATTTGAATTGCACTGATCAATATTAAAATTTGTTGAAATAAGATTATGATTTTACATAATTAATACTAAATAGACATAATTATTAATTTTAATATAGTTCAATCTATATTAAATTTACTATTTTCGCATTGCTATGTCAAAAAAACCGAATCTTAAGCCTATATCCGAAGAGTTGGTTCTCGACCGGATGCGCTTTGAAAATCCCTGGTGGGTTACAGGGAGCATTGATGAAGATTATAACCAGATGCAGCGCAGGTTATACTTTGACCTGCTTTTCCCCTTAATTGAAGAAACCGATGTGAAGCGTGCCGTTGTGCTCATGGGGCCCCGCAGGGTTGGTAAAACCGTGATGATGCACCATGCCGTGGAAAAACTGTTGCAGAATAAAGTACATAAACATAATATCTGTTTTATAGGCATTGACAATCCGATCTACCTGCATATTGGTTTGGAGGAGCTTTTTAAGCTGGTAATGCAGGCAGCAGGTAATACGAATCCTAAAGGATGGTATGTTTTCTTTGATGAAATACAATATCTCAAAGACTGGGAAGTACACTTGAAAGTATTGGTGGATAGTTATCCGCATACCAAGTTCATCGTATCTGGCTCGGCAGCGGCTGCCTTAAAGCTAAAGAGCAAAGAGAGCGGTGCAGGGCGGCTTACAGAATTCATGTTGCCCCCTCTCACCTTTCATGAATATATTCACCTGAAAAATTACCATCACCTGATACGCCCTTCTACTATGCACTGGAACGGTGCTCCTCTAACTAATTTTTTCACTTCCATCAATATCAAGGAAGTGAACAAACATTTCATTGACTACATAAATTTTGGCGGATACCCCGAAGTAATCTTCTCTGAAAAAATACAAGCCAACCCGGGTAGGTATATCAAAAGCGATATTGTGGACAAGGTATTACTCCGCGACTTACCGAGCTTGTACGGTATAAAAGATGTGCAGGAATTGAATTCTTTTTTTACCACGCTCGCCTATTATAGCGGAAATGAAGTGTCTCTCAATACTCTTTCAAAAAACAGCGGGGTAGAAAAAAACTTGTTAAAAAAATATCTTGAATACCTGGAAGCTGCATTTCTTATCAGGGTCATTCATCGCATTGACGACACGGCAAAAAGGTTTCAGCGCGCAAATTTTTACAAGATATTTTTAACGAACCCGAGTTTAAGGAGTGCTTTGTTTTCACCTTTACAGGCAACGGATGAAGCTATTGGAAATATGGTAGAAACAGCAGTATACGCCCAATGGTTGCACCGCGATTGGTTCACGCCTTGGTATGCGCGGTGGAGCGTAGGGCAGTTTCAGGGAGAGGTTGATATGGTAGGAATAGATGATAAGAAATTGAAACCTGTATGGGCGTTGGAAATAAAGTGGAGCAATCGGTATTTTGAGAAACCGGAAGAGTTAAAAAGTTTGTTGCATTTTTGTGAAAAAAATAATCTCAAATCTGCTTTAGTAACCACTATAGACAAAGAAGGCTCTTTAGAAAGGGGAGGGATTACACTTAACTTTATCCCTGCTGCCATGTACAGTTACGTGGTTGGCGTAAAAACACTCGAACAAAAAAAGAACAGGGGAAAATAATACGCTTGCGAAACATTTGCGAAGGACGAAATTGTCTCTCACATGCGCATGGTTACCAAGCACATGTTCCACACAGCTCAGTTCCGCTCCCGACCTCGATTGTTGTTCCAACACGAGCCAGTTCATTCCATTTCACCAGAAATGCATGAACTGACTCTTTTTTTAAGGCACATGGAGACACATGGAGATAAAAATGTTTCGCTACAATACATCACATCAAATAACATATCCTGATAGATATATCACAAAATGATTACTTTTGTAACATATCAACATTTATATGTCATTCTCTGCAACCCACCCTTTTGAGCTTCCAGAACTGCCACCACAAATAAAGTACGATGAAAAATCATTTACCAAGTGGTTATTGAAAATCCGTACCGAACTTGGGGAATTAAAGGGATATTCTTTTGCTTTGCCTAATCCGATGTTGCTTCTAAGCCCGGCCATCATTAAAGAATCTGTTGCCAGTTCTGAAATTGAAAATATTAATACTACTGTAGAAAAGGTTTTGGAACAGCAGCTTTTTCCTGAAGGCGAACAGAAAATGGAAAACAAAGAGGTGTTGCACTACAAGAACGCGATTATTGGGGGATTTGAACAAATGAAAAATGTTCCATTAGGCAATCGCCTTATTCTTGGTATACATAAGCAGCTGCTCCATGAACGAAGCTATGGTTACAGAAAAACACAGAACAGAATCGAAAATTCAGTAACAAATGAAGTGCTTTATACCCCTCCCTCTGCCAACGACATTCACCGGCTGATCGGAAACTGGGAGAAGTATGTTCACGATTCAGACGATGAAGTTGATCCGCTCATCAAATGCGCAATAGCTCATTACCAATTTGAAGCCATCCATCCATTTGGCGATGGCAACGGCAGAACAGGCAGGATCTTAATGGTTCTTTATCTTGTGCATGTAAGGCTGCTGCATTATCCCATTCTATATCTCAGCGGATATATTAACCGGAACCGCTCCAAGTATTACAAATTACTGCGTGGCATAACCACAAAAAACAACTGGAATGATTTTATTGAATATATGTTAAAAGGTTTTTATTTGCAGGCGAAGGAAACCAAAGAGCAATTATTTAAGGTGATGGAGCTGCTTACTGTTTACAGGGAAAAAATAAAAAAGGACTGCCCTAATATTTACTCTGCCGATTTAGTGGAAATACTATTCTCATTCCCGATCATAACTCCTGTACGCCTGGGCAGCCTGTTGAACATTCATTATACCACTGCTACACGATACCTGAAACAACTGAACGAAAAAAAGTTTCTTGAGCATCGGCAAGTGGGGAAATACCAGCTTTATATCAATAAAAAACTAATGTCTATTCTGAAGGGATGATAAGAGATCACCTTAACAGAGACAGAAATGTTTCGCTGTGGTTTCGCTAAAAGACTCGCAGGTTTGTAACTAGTTGATAGACAAGAATATTAGAGGTTAGGTTCAAATCCGTTTTTTTAGACTATTGAAATGAAAAATTTATAATGATTAATTTAACTATTCAACTTCTAATTATCCTATCCATTTTCCTTGGCACCATTCAACCTATTTTACTTCCCATTGAAATTGGGGATCGAAAATCCAAAGGACAATTAAGAACTAACGGCAATTGGAAAATTCGGCCTTATAAGAAAAGAGAGACCAAGCACCCAGGAACATTTGCACACAGGAATTGATATTAAAAGGCCTAGTAGCAAAACTTAAAGCTATACCACGGAATACTCTTAAGAAAGACCCATTATATCTGGTGCAGCAAAATAGTATTGAAAAAATGGGGCAAGGAAAAAGTACAGTATATAGGACGAAAGGGTAGGCAGTGAAAAAATGATGTTGCACTTAAATTTAGGAACCCAACACACTTCCCGCAGTACCTTTTCTTTTTGTCGGACGGATACTTAACACCGGAATTTCGGAAAGACTGACAATTTTTTGAGCGGTGGTGCCTACGAAAAACTCTTTAATAGTTTGCTCTCCCATGCTCATGATCATAATCAGGTCGGCATTTTCTTCATCAGCATAATTGATTACTAGCTTGGCAACATCTGTCCCCTCAAGTGTTTTGATGGTGCAGGGCACGTTTTTGCTTTTAATGAACCGCTGAACCTGATGGGAATAAGCGATCAATTTATTTTCATGTTTTCTGTCCGCAATTAAACGGACAGAAATTACACGGATCGTGGATTTAAAAAATTTAGCAAACTCAATTGCTTTAACTACTTTTTCCCTGGTTTCTTTTGTCAGATCTAACGGCAACACAATGTTCTCACAGCCATTGCGGTGATTTTTTCCTTTGATTGTCAGCACAGGGCAAGGTGATTTTTTGATGAGTTTTATAACCCATTTTGAAGGAGGATTAAATCCCACTACTATTACAATTGCCTCTAATTTTTCCGCTGTCTTGAGAACCTGGTCATACGTATCACCCTTCACTATCATGACATCGACCGGAAGACCGGATTCCGCTGAAACATCCACGGCTAATTTATCAAGCTTGGCTTTTGCGTTCTGCTCTTTACCGTCATTAATGTGCAACAGGGTGATGGTAGATCCGGTATACCTTGCCAGGTTATAGGATTGCCCGAGTGCAATAATAGATTGCTCTGAAAAATCCATAGGCACAAGGATATTACTTTTAGACATGGGGGAGTTATTATGTTATTAGATTTTTTTTCAATTCATAAAATTCAATTAAATGGCTTTGAATATCTGAATACAAATTTAAGACAATTATTCAGACTATCTATAATTTAACAGATTTGCCAGCCAATGTACTGTTAAGAAGATACTTACTTCTTCTTCACCTTCTTCAGGTTCAGCAGATTCATCGGGTTGAGCGAGAACTCGGAGATGTTGTTGCTCACCAGGCGGAAGACCTGGTCGTAGAAAAGAGGAACCATGGGTGCTTCGGCAATAAGTATTTTGTCCATTTGTTTATAAAGCTCGAAACGCTTCGTGTCATTAGGTTCCTGAAGTGACTGCTCAAACAATTTATCAAACTCCTTATTCCAAAAATGCGTGTAGTTGGGACCCTTGGGCGAAAAATTGTTGCTGTAAAAACAGGCGAAGAAATTTTCGGCATCGGCATAATCCGCCACCCAGGATTTGCGGAAGAAATTCACCTTAGCGTTGGCAATTAGCTCGATCTGCACGATGGGACGGTTGAGGTATATCTTCACAGGGATACCTATTTCTTCCAGTTCATGCTCAATAAACTGGCTGAGATCCATGTATTGCTCTGTGATGTTGAGCGTGATCTCATCCATTCCCTTTCCGCCCGGGAATCCGGCTTTCGACAAAAGTGCGCGTGATTTTTCAGGATCGTAGGTAAAGCCTTCAAGCGAAGGATCAAACGAAGGCATTCCCTTGGGCACAAAACCTTGGATAGCGGCAGAACCTATGCTGTTGCGCAGGTGCTTCACAATCTTTTCCCGATCAATGGCGTAACCGATAGCTTGTCTAACTTCTTTTATTCTCAACGGACTTTTTTTCACGATGGCAGAATCTACGTCCACTAAAAACCCCAGATAATCTGTTTTCAGATAAGAACCGGTCTGCATTTTGAACTTGCCTTCGTATTCGGATTTCAACTTGCCCTCCTTGTCAATGATGAGGTCAATGTTCACCATATCAGCGCCAGAGAGCATATCGGCATCACCTTTTTCAAAATCAATGAAGGCATTTTGCTTGTCCTTGATGAAGTTTATGGTTACACCATCAAGATATGGCAACTTGTTTTCTCCGTCCTTTCCCGACTCCGCAGGGACGGAGGCACGTTCAAAATAATTTTCATTCTTCACTAACACCAGGCGCACGCCTTCTTCCCAGGCTTTGTACATAAAGGGTCCGGTGCCGACAGGATTTGTTCTAAAATCCGGTCCATAATGCTGCACGATCTCGTTGGGGATCACAGAACAATATTGCATGGTGAGGATGTTGAGAAAAGGCGGAAAAGGCTCGCTGAGGTAAATGACAAAAGTAGAATCATCCGGTGCAATGAATCCCAGGTTATCGCTGCGATCATCACGCGCTACGTTGGAGAAAAGGTATTTTGCGCTTTGTTCCTCGTCCATATCCATGAGTCGGAAAAGCGAAAGCACAAAGTCCTGCGCCACCACTTTTCTTCCTTTTCCTTCCGGAAAAAGCGAATGGTCGTGAAAGTAAACATCGGTGCGTATATGAAAGGTGTACACTTTTCCGCTATCGGAAATTTCCCATCTTTTTGCAATGCAGGGAGCTACCTGCAAATTATCATCCAATTGCACCAACCCGTTGAACATTTGATTCACCGCCCAGATATTTTCTGTTCTTTTTGCGGAAGCTGGATCCAACGAGGTGATCTCACCGGATTCGTTATAACGGAAGAATTTTTTTTCGGATTCGGATTCGGGGGATCCGCAGGAGAATACAAGCAGACAATAGACACTATACAATAGACAAAAAAAGGCAAAACGATATTTAGCGGGTGAGTTCATTAAATGTGAAGCAATTTTAGGAAAACTCAAGGCAGGAGGAGGTTGGTTGAGGGATTAATGATGAACAGTTTTATTAACAAACCGCCAATTGCAAGTGCTGTTACCTTGACGGTTTCCTCGTTTCGATTATCTTTGCCTCCCTTTTATGAATACCCAAAAATCAGTCGCCTTTCATACCCTTGGCTGCAAACTAAACTTTGCCGAAACCTCTACAATCGCGAGGCAGTTCGAGCGGATAGGTTTTGTTAAAACTGATTTTGAATACCCGGCTGATGTATATGTGATTAATACCTGCTCTGTTACCGAAGAGGCTAACCGGGAGTGCAGACGCATTGTACGCGGGGCGCTGCGCAATTCTCCCGAAGCTTTTGTGATCGTTACAGGCTGCTATGCCCAATTGAAACCCGAAGAAATAGCAAACATCAAAGGCGTTGATCTTGTAATTGGAGCTTCAAAAAAATTCAATGTGATTGATTTCATAAAAGAAGGTCAGAAAAAAGAGAAATCTGAAATTCACTCCTGCGCCATTGAGGATGTTGAAACATTTAACAGCGCATTCTCCTCGGGCGACCGTACCCGTTCTTTCCTTAAAGTGCAGGACGGATGTGATTATAATTGTTCTTATTGCACAATACCCATGGCGCGAGGTGTGAGCCGCAGCGATTCCATTGAGAATGTGGTTCGCAATGCAGAGAAACTTAGTGCGGAAGGAGTGAAAGAGATTATTTTGAGCGGGGTGAATGTGGGAGATTTTGGGCAGAAGTCAGAAGTCAGAAGTCAGAAGTCAGAAGTTGAACAGCCGGAAAATTTCCTGCAGTTAATAAAAGCACTTGATAAAATTCAGGCAATTGCAAGATTCAGAATTTCCTCGATCGAACCAAATCTGTTGACCGATGAAATGATCGAGTTCGTAGCACGATCTGAAAGATTTGTCCCGCATTTTCATATTCCATTGCAATCGGGTTCTGATAAAATATTGAAACTGATGCATAGACGTTACCAACGGCAGCTTTATGCCGACCGGGTTAACAAAATAAAATCTTTGATGCCCCACTGTTGCATTGGCGTGGATGTAATTGTGGGATTTTCCGGAGAAACAGAGGAAGATTTCCTGGATACTTTCAATTTTATTGATTCGTTGGGTGTTTCCTATTTGCATGTATTCACCTATTCTGAAAGGGATCATACAGAAGCCATTGCATTCAAACCTGTTGTACCAATGGAAGAACGTAAAAAAAGAAACCGTGTTCTGAGAAATCTTTCAGCGATGAAGCAGGTAAACTTTTATGCTGAAAATATCGGAACAAGAAGAACGGTTCTGTTCGAAAGAGAAAACAAAGAGGGTTTCATGCATGGCTTCACGGAAAATTATGTGAAAGTGAAAGCGAAAGCCAATTCTGAACTCTGGAACGAACCAATTTATGTTCAGTTAGAAAGAATAGATGCTGATGGTACCATGGTTGCAGATTGCAGATTACAGATTACAGATTTTAACAGCCACAACAACTTGCTCCATAAAGAGTCCCTCACTGGACAACCTGCAACTTGTAACCTGTAACCAAAAATGTATCCAAATCTATATTACCTCTTCAAAGACCTTTTCGGAATTGATCTGGAATTTCTGCAAATATTCCAGAGTTTTGGAGTGCTGGTAGCTATTTCCTTTTTGCTGGCTGCTTATTTTTTCTCCAAGGAACTTCAGCGAAAAGGAAAAGAAGGCTTGATCTCTTCCACGGACAAAAAATACCTGAAAGGCGAAGCTCCCAAAACATCAGACATTGCATTCTCCTCCCTTTTTGGTTTCGTCCTATTCTACAAACTCGTTTTCATCGCATTTAATTTTTCTGCTTTTGAAGGTGATACGCAGGGATTCATCCTGTCATTGGAAGGAAACTTACTTGGAGGCTTGGCTGGCGCAGCTTTGTTAGGATGGATGCGTTACAGTGAAATGAAAAAAACGCAGTTGGAAAAACCGGTATGGGTCACAGAAAAAACTCATCCCTTTCAGCATGTTCCAAATATGACTTTGATTGCAGCCGTAGCCGGGATTTTGGGCGCAAAGATATTTCACAATCTCGAGAACTTCGATGAGTTCCTGAACGACCCGGTTGGGAACTTGATTTCCTTTAGCGGACTTACCATGTATGGCGGACTTATTGTTGCGAGTTTTTCAGTGATCTACTACGCTCGCAAGAACGGAATTAAAATTCCGCACCTCATTGATGCCTGTGCGCCTTCCTTAATGCTTGCGTACGGAACCGGCCGCTTAGGCTGCCAGATCGCAGGTGATGGTGACTGGGGAGTTGAAAATCTTACAGAGAAACCAAGTTGGTTCTTTCTTCCGGATTGGGCATGGAGCTACAACTACCCGAATAATGTTAATAATGTTGGTATTCCAATCGCTGACTGTCATGGAAAATTCTGCTCGGTTCTGGAGAATTCAGTATTCCCTACTCCTCTGTATGAGTCCATGGCATGCATTGCGCTATTTATTTTCCTGTGGTTACTGCGGAAAAAAATCACAGTTCCCGGGGTCATGTTTTCGCTTTACCTCGTCCTGAATGGTGTAGAACGGTTTTTTATAGAAAAAATCCGCGTAAACAATACCTACAACATATTCGGCAAGCACATTACACAGGCAGAGATCATTGCTGTTGTACTATTTGTTCTGGGCCTTATCGGCATTATCTATTTTAGCAAACTACACCGAAAAAATGTCCCTCAATCTTAAACATATCTGCAGCTACAGATTCAACCGATCAATACCGATGAAAATCACACTATCCGTTCTCGTTTCATTCTTGCTGCTTACTTCTTCTTTGATGTTTGGTCAGAAGAAAAACATCTTTGTTTTGCCGATAAAAGAGGAGATCGGCCCTGCCTCCGCAAGGCATATTGAAGAAGGTTTTATGCAGGCAAAACAATTTAAAGCAGATTATATTATCCTTCACATCAACACATACGGAGGGGCGGTGGATGCAGCAGATAAAATGCGCACTGCCATCTTAAATTCTAAAGTTCCTGTTTTTGCTTTCATCGATAATAACGCGGCCTCGGCCGGGGCGCTCATTTCCATTGCCTGCGACAGCATTTACATGGCTCCGGGAGGAAACATAGGCGCGGCAACCGTGGTGGATCAGAATGGCGCGCTTACCCCTGAAAAATACCAGAGCTACATGCGCTCCATGCTTCGCTCCACTGCCGAAAAAAGCGGGAGGGACCCGAGAATAGCGGAAGCCATGAACGACCCGCGGGTATACATTCCCGGAGTGAATGATTCCGGCAAAGTGCTCACCTTCACCACCAGCGAAGCGATAAAAAATAATTACTGCGAAGGAGAAGCAAAAACCGTTGAAGAAGTTTTGAAGCTCGCGCACATTGATAATTTCGAAATAGAGGAATACAAAATTTCAGGTGTTGGCACGGTGATAGACTGGCTTATCAACCCTTTCATCAGCGGTATCCTGATCATGATCATCATTGCCGGGATATACTATGAATTTCAGGCACCGGGAACTATTTTTCCCATTGCCGCGTCAATTGTTGCAGCCCTGTTGTATTTTGCTCCTCACTACTTAGAGGGGCTTGCGGAGAACTGGGAGATATTAGTTTTTCTTGCAGGGTTGATTTTACTTGCAGTAGAGGTTTTTGTCATTCCCGGGTTTGGAGTGGCGGGTGTTGCGGGAATTTTGTTCATAGTGCTGGGGCTTACACTTTCATTGGTAAAAAGTGTTCCTTCCGATCTGCCGGTAAATCTTCCTGATGGAAATGCATTTGTAAATGCGCTTTTCATTGTTATTGCATCCATGATAGTCTCTATCGGGCTTTCTTTTTACTTATGGGGTAGGTTTATAAAATCATCCGTGTTCAAGAAAGTTTCGGTGCAGTCTGCCATTTCCAACGAAAAAGGGTTTGTGGGAGTTGATATGAGCGAAAAAGTATTAATCGGCAAACAAGGCATTGCGTCCACCCTACTGCGTCCATCCGGGAAAGTAGAAATTGAAGGCGGTATTTACGATGCCACTGCCGAAACCGGATTTATTGAAAAGGGAGAAAATATCTTTGTGGTGAAATATGAAACTGCACAGTTGTTTGTTAGGAAAGCGTGATCAATACCTGACCTGCAAGGTTTTCCTCAACCTTGCAGGTCTGAAAAGAAAATCAAAATGAGAATTCATGACTCCCTTAGATCCTGAAAGCATCTACCACATTTATAACCGAGCTAACGGCAGCGAAAAAATATTTGCCGATGAAGGCAACTACCATTTTTTTCTTAGTAGATATAAGACCTATATAGCACCCATTGTGGATTCATACTGCTATTGCCTGATGCCAAATCATTTCCATTTCTTGGTCAGAATCAAAGAAGAGGAGCAAATTAGAAGCTTTTTTAGTGAACAGAAGAAAATGTCAAGTTCGGAAAATCTGGCCAACTTGATCTCAAACCAGTTCAGTAAGTTCTTCAACTCGTATGTAAAGGCCTTCAACAAACAACAAAACAGGAAAGGCAGCTTGCTTATGAAGAATTTTAAACGAAAGCTAATTGACGATGAAAAATACTTAAGGAAGGTGGTACATTACATTCATCAAAATCCTGTAGAAGCAAAATTATCTCCCAAACTAAACAGCTGGAAATTCTCCTCATATAGCGACATAATCAATGAGCGATCAACCTTCTTAGCAAGAAGTGAAGTTATTAGTTGGTTTGAGAATAAAGAAAATTTTATCTATTGCCATAACAACCCACCTACGGAAACTGGGATTGAGTAGAAATTCCAGACCTGCAAGGTTTGCAAAACCTTGCAGGTCTTAACAGCCCCTACTGCATTTTATATCTCTTGATGAGATAAGGCATCAGCACCTGTTTGAATCCTTCATTGATATCCGCCTCTACAAAATCAATCCGGTAGTGTGCGCAATGCAGCATGAGTTCTTTTTTATACGCTGCCATTGACCGAACATACGTGTCTTTTATTTCGCTGGGGTGAACCTTTACATTCTCTCCTGTTTCCATATCAATGAAATTATAAGGGCGATTCTCAAATTCAAAATTAAGTTCCTTGCTTTTGTCTGTTACATGAAATAAGATCACTTCGTGTTTGTTGTGGCGAAGGTGCTGGAGGGCGGAGAATAATTCAGACTCCCGTTCGCCCCCGCCCTGAAGGGACCGGGACTCCATCATATCGCTAAAAATTATGACCAGGGACCGTTTGTGGATCGACTCCGCGATTTCATGAAGTGCATTTGCCGTAAATGATTTTTTATGCGTTTCGGCAGAAGTTGCTGCAAGCAATTTTTCCAATTCCACAAAAATCATCCGTTGATGGGCAGGGCTGGATTTTGCCCGGGTGTTTAATTCAACTTTGTCTGAAAAGACCG
Source organism: Bacteroidota bacterium (assembly GCA_004297845.1). Taxonomy (GTDB): domain Bacteria; phylum Bacteroidota; class Bacteroidia; order Palsa-948; family Palsa-948; genus Palsa-948. The sequence continues at coordinate 13,068 of SCSP01000285.1, forward strand.
TCAGTCCCACAGCATCACGCTGTTTTTTCAGAAGATACGCAAGTGCGGCAGCTGCGTGGACGGAGAAAGATAACTTGTTTGAATTTCCTCCAACAACCCCCTCAATCCCCCTTTTATAAGGGGGACTAACAGCCACAGCCGGGAAATTCATGGAGGAAGAATCATCGATTACAATTTGACAACGAAGATTTGTTTCCTCTTCATAGCGCTTTACAAAAAGCTTATCGGTGCGCGCAAAAAGTTTCCAATCCATGTGGCGGGTAGGTTCGCCTGTGTTGTAAATGCGGTGTTCAGCAAACTCAACTGAAAATCCGTGGAAAGGGCTTTTGTGCAAACCGGTAATAAATCCTTCCACTACCTGCTTTGCTAAAAGTTCGAGGTGGGATAAGCGCTGGAGTTGTTGTTGTTCTAAAAGCATGCCCTACAAATTACGAATTAAACGAATTACGAATGACCAAACGAACTACTGCGTATCCATTGCGGATTCGCGATTCGTAATTCGTAGAACTACAATTGAGTCTTAAGTTTGGCCTCAAGAGCCGATTTTGGAGCAGCTCCTACTTGGCGATCCACCAACTGGCCTCCTTTGAAAAAAAGAAGGGTGGGAATGTTTCGTATGCCGAATTTCATAGCTACACCCGGGTTGAAGTCTACATTCAATTTCCCGATCACGGCTTTGCCATCGTATTCTTTTGCAAGTTCTTCTACTACGGGGCCTACCATGCGGCAAGGTCCGCACCATTCTGCCCAAAAGTCTACGAGAACAGGTTTATCTGATTTTAAAACAACTTCATCGAAGTTTGCGTCTGTGAGTTCGAGTGCCATAATTTTTTCGTTTGGTGAATGTATGTATTTGGTTTGAAATGTTCAACTATTTTGCCATGATTTTTTTCAGCCGTTCTGTCAGGTGTATAATGTGTTAATGTTTGCTGCTTTGTTTGATGGTAAGTTTTTCCTTTTCATCAAAAGCTAATTGAGCTTATAGGTTACATTCGGCATCCTTTCAATTGTACTAAGAAATGAATTGTCAGGATTCACCCTCACTTTCCGCGAAGGGAGCATGAGTGCAATTCCCTCTTCAGAATCCATGATATTGAACTTCAGGTAGCAGGTTCCATCCTTCTCTTTCGTGTTCTCTTTCACCAGCGTGTCGAGGTTCTGAATAAACTTATCGGAGATGTCTTTAATCGGCACATTGAGCGTGATGGACTTGAGCATTTTCTCGCGCATTTCGGAAAGCAGTTGCATGCTTGTTATCCTGAACTCCACCATATCCGACTGGTTCCATCTCTCCTGCACCCTTCCTTTAATGTGTACAAAATATCCGATGGATATATGCAGTTTATTTTTCACATAGTCCTCTCCAAACAGGACAAACTCGTGGGAACCTCCATAATCTTCCAGCGTAAAATTTCCAAACGGTTTGCCGGTTTTGGAAATACGGTGGTTCACCATTGAGATCATTCCTCCAAAAGAAAATTCCTTCCCTTTCATTTTATCCATATCCCTCAGCTCGGATAATTTGCTCTTGCTGAAAGTTTCCATTTCTATTTTGAAATTATCCAGCGGATGTCCCGAAACATAAAACCCGATCACATCGCGTTCAAATTTCAACTGTTCCAAATTGCCCCAGGGCTCTATGACAGGAATAGTTGGTTCCGGGATTTCTCCGTCCGAAGAATCGCCAAACAGCGAAGCATGTGCAGAAAGTTTCGATTCCTGGAAACGCCCTCCCCATTTCAGCAGCATCTCCAGAAAAGCAATTCCGTCTTTATCAGCCGTAAGGTAGGTGCTGCGTGGCAATCCAAATGAATCAAATGCACCGGAATAGACCATTCCTTCAAATGTTTTTTTATTGGCTGCGCGAAGGTTCACACGCTTCACAAAGTCGAGCGCGTTTCTGAACGCTCCGTTCTTTTTTCTTTCCTGAATGATGGAACTGACAGCCGCCTCACCCACCCCTTTCACCGCTCCCAGGCCAAAACGGATCGCACCTTTATCATTTACAGAGAACTGATACTCGGATTCATTTACATCAGGACCTAGAACAGGCATTCCCATCCTGCGCGATTCTTCCATGAAGAACGCGATCTTATCAATGTTGGAAAGGTGATGCGTAAGTACGCAGGCCATAAACTCTGCCGGATAGTGTGTTTTAAGGTAAGCCGTCTGAAAAGCAACCAGGGCATAGCAGGTTGAATGTGATTTATTGAATGCGTATTGTGCAAACGCCTCCCAGTCGGTCCATATCTTTTCAAGTTTTTCTGCCGGGAATCCTTTTTCAGTTGCTCCTTCAATGAATTGACTTTTCTTTTCGGTCAGAGTTTTCTTGTCCTTTTTCCCCATGGCTTTTCGCAAAACATCTGCATCGCCTTTTGAGAAACCGGCAAGACTCTGAGAGAGAAGCATCACCTGTTCCTGATAAACAGTAACGCCATAAGTATCTTTCAATATCTCCTCCATCTCGGGCAGATCGTAGGAAATTTTTTCACGGCCGTGTTTTCGGGCAATGTAGTTAGGGATGTACTGTATCGGGCCCGGACGGTAAAGAGCATTCATTGCGATGAGGTCGTCAAACTTATCGGGCTTGAGATCTTTCAAATGCTTTTGCATTCCGGGAGACTCAAACTGGAATGTTCCATTCGTTTCACCTCGCTGGTAAAGCTCGAGGGTTTTTTTATCGTCCAGCGGAATGTTTTCAATATCAATGTCTTTTCCGTGATGCTCTTTAATAAGGCGCAGTGTATCCCGCATGATGGTAAGCGTCTTCAGCCCGAGGAAGTCCATTTTAAGAACACCGGCTGATTCTACCACGGTTCCTTCGTACTGCGTAACATACAATTCACTGTCCTTGGCAGTGGCAACCGGAATAATTTCCATCAGGTCCTTTGGAGCGATGATGATTCCTGCAGCATGCACCCCGGTTCCACGCACAGAACCCTCCAGAATAACTGCTTCTTTCAGAACTTTCGCCTGAAGGTTATCTCCTTTATATATTTCGCGCAGCTTTTTTACGGATTCGATTTCATCCGAACTAAGGTTTTCCTTGTCCTTGTCCGTGATGCTTCCCGGGCCGGTCATCGGAGCAAGTATCACGCGATTCAATTCAATACCCGCCCTTTCAGGAACAAATTTGGCGAGTAAATTCGCTTCGTTGAGCGGAAGGTCCATCACCCTCGCCACATCTTTGATACTCATTTTGGCAGCCATAGTGCCATAGGTTACTATCTGCGCTACCTGGTTCTTGCCATATTTTTCCACCACATAATTCAGCACTTTCTGCCTTCCTTCATCGTCAAAATCGGTATCAATATCGGGCATTGATTTTCTTTCCGGATTTAAAAAGCGCTCGAAAAGGAGATTGTATTTTATCGGATCGATGTTGGTGATGCCGGTGCAATAGGCTACCACAGAACCTGCAGCCGATCCTCGTCCGGGACCAACATACACGCCCATATCCCTTCCTGCTTTTATAAAATCAGATACAATGAGAAAGTACCCGGCAAAGCCCATCGTTTTTATGGTGAATAGCTCAAAATTGATACGGTCTTCAATTTCTTTTGTGAGTTCACTGTATCTTTTTTTTGCTCCCTCAAAAGTGAGGTGCTTTAAATATTCCCACTGGTTGAGCGAATCGGGAGTCAGTACATCCTTATTAATTTTTTCCTCTTTCGTATGTATCTGAAATTTTTGAGGGATGGGGAAATTGGGAAGCAGCACGTCCTGCTTGAGCTTCAACATTTCTATTTTACTTACGATCTCATTGGTGTTATCAATGGCTTCCGGCACATCGCTGAAGAGTTTTTTCATCTCATCAGATGACTTGAGAAAGAATTGGTCATTAAAAAAAGCGAAGCGTTTTCCTTTTTTGCTTAATGAATCATCATCATCAAAATCTTTTGCAGATGGCGTGGATTGCTTTTCTCCCGTATTGATGCAGAGAAGAATGTCATGTGCATTGGAATCCTCCACATTCACATAATGAGAATCATTGGAGGCAATAATTTTCACATTGTATTTTTTTGAAAATTTCAGAAGAACTTCATTCACCTTGTTCTGCTCCGGAATGCCATGCCGCTGTATCTCTACGTAATAATCTTCCCCGAACAGACCCATCCACCATTGGAAGGCCTTTTCGGCTTCCGCTTCCCCCTTTCTTAAAATAGTTCTCGGAACTTCCGCAGCCAGGCAACAGGTGGTGGCGATCAGCCCTTTGTGGTATTTGAGGATTAATTCCTTGTCAATTCGCGGATATTTGCTGTACATCCCTTCAATATAGCCGAGCGAGCAGAGTTTGACAAGGTTTTTATATCCTTCCGCATTTTTTGCAAGCATGAGCTGGTGGTATCGCTGGTCCTTGTCGTCTTTGGTAAATTGTTTTTTATGACGGTCCTGCACCAGGTAAAACTCGCAGCCAACAATGGGCTTGATCCTATCCGGGTTTTCCTTTGTATTATACTTTAATGCCTCCGCAACGAAACTGAAAACACCAAACATGTTTCCATGGTCGGTGATTGCGATGGCAGGCATCTTATCCTCCACTGCCTTTTTATAAAGTTCCCCTATATCCGCGGCTCCGTCAAGGAGGGAATACTGGGTGTGAACGTGGAGGTGCGAAAACTTCATTGGTAATAGATTCGTTTAGTGGTATGCAGAAAAAGGAAGCGAAGATATATAATGAAGATTTGATTTTTAAGAATGTTGAAAAGTTTTGTTTGGCTGCGTTCCAACATTAGGATATTATATCATAGCTGTTCCCTATTGTTGAAATATTTATGCTATATAATTTGTTTTTCCAAATCAAAAAGAATACCTTCGCTTAAAATACAACGATTAAACATTACCAACTCTATGAAGAATATTTTTACTATTTGTTTAATGCTTGCTGTATGCATCACAGGCGAAAACTATATGCAGGCGCAAGGTGCCGCTCCTCAAAATAGCGAAGTTGTTACCTCCCGGAAATGCGGAACAAAGGAGAATGAACAATACCTTCGCTCTGAAGACCCCCTGTATGATGTAAAAAAAGAAGATGTAATGAAAACGGTTGCCGCTAAGGTAAAAGAGAGGGAAGATGCAATAAAGAACGGCACCCCCCATCCCTACGCCCAATACACCATTCCAATTGTGGTACACGTTTTATGGAATACAACCGCAGAGAATGTGAGCGATGCTAAAGTTACTGCTATGATTTCCCAAATTAATATGGACTGGTCACACACCAATACAGATGCAGGCAATACTCCTGCGGTATGGCAACCCATTACAGCCGATATGCAAATACAATTCTGCCTTGCAACAAAAGATCCCAGCGGAGCAGCTACAACCGGAATCGTTCACAAGCAAACCTCCATCACAGATTTCAGTTCCAGCGGCAATCCTAAATATTCAGCGCAGGGGGGTGATGATGCATGGGATTTTAATAAGTACCTTAACGTATGGGTAGCGGACATTGGCAACGGACTGTTTGGTTACGCCAACTTTCCGCCTGCGAGTGCTTCCTACGGAACAGTGTTGAATTATTGCACCGTAGGAAGTTTAACTAACCCCGGCTTGTGCGGTGCGTTTGGTTATGGCAGAACCCTCTCTCACGAAATCGGACATAATTTTACACTTGAGCATATTTGGGGAGATGAGCCAAATTGCGCTCAAGATGATGGCGTTGCTGATACACCTAAGCAGGCGGATGCATCATCCGGGTGCCCCTCTTTTCCGCATACCGATGTATGCAGTCCATCTTCTCCCGGCATCATGTACATGAATTACATGGATTACTCTGATGATATGTGCTATAATATGTTTACCAACGGACAAAAAAACCTATGCCAGAGCACCATTGCATCTTACCTCATGTCATTAGTGAACAGCGCAGCTACCGTATGCGGAGTAACGGATGTAAATACTATTTCGCCCGCTGATATTATTTCGCTCTACCCTAATCCATCAACAGGAGAAGTTTTCATTACCGCTGAATTGTCGAACATTAACACGGTAGATTTTAAAGTGTATAATTCCATAGGAGAAGTTGTTCTTTCCAAGAAAACGAATACCACTTCTTCCAGAGAAACAAAAGTTGATTTGAGCAATAATCCTGATGGAATTTATCTTTTCCAGGTAAAAACCTCTGAAGGAATGATTACAAAGAAGATTGTTATTAACAGATAATTTATTTTCTGATTTTGGAAAGCCCCGCATATAATTCATGTGTGGGGTTTTTTTTTACAAACCTGTTCAACTTTTAGCTAAAAAATAAATGCGAAAAAATTTCACGAAATCAATTTTAATGTTTACCTTCACACTCTGATACATCATCACTAAAAGTTATATTAATATGAAACTTTATATCGAAAGAACCGCTGCCACTCCCGAAGTTGACTTTAACCATGAAACAAATAACCTCAAAAAAAATAAAAATATGAAAACAGGTAAAAGCGGAAAAAGATCATCGTCTTTGACGATGGCCATTGTTTGCGCGATTGTTTTGTGTGATCTTTCCTTCGCGCAGGAAAATACCAGCATCGTCTCAGGCTCTTCCAATTTGGATGGGGCAGACTGTTCGGTTTTTTCTCCAAAAGATCCGGGAGTTCTTCCTACTCCCTTCACAACGGCCAATTTCGTTGAAATAGGCTCTCCTTCCGGTGGTTACCCTACGATAACCGACCTGGTAACCTTTAACGGGAAGTTATATCTCGCCACATCAAATAATCCCCTTGGTGATTGGGGCACAAATGTTTTTTATACAACAGATGGAACAACCTATACCAAGATTCTGGAAGACAATTCGAGTCAGGGATATTTACGGATGGGAGTATTTGATGGTAAGTTATGGATACCGGATGGCGACCCGAACGGACTTGACCCGGGCATTGTTTACACAAGTTCAACAGGCACTTCTGGCTCCTTTGCACAGGGAACTGTTCTTGCCGCTGTTCATACATTCGAGGTAATAAAGTATAATAACAAATTCTACTGTTCCAATGGGATGAATTCAGGAAACGGGGGCTTGTGCAAGTTTGATGGCACCAGTACCTGGACATCGGTTTACCAGGATCCTAATTCATTCAGGATGAAATATATGGCTGTATTCAACGGGAAGCTGTTTGTTGCCAACAGGAATACGAGCAGCGATGTAGATGGTTTTGTATGGAGCGGTGATGTGGAGACCACGTCACCTGCACAGTTGAATACAGTTTCGGGATATTCAAGCACTTATCGTTGGTTTGCCAGCAGCCTGGGAAAGCTTTTTTGGTCACTTTCATCGGGCGGGCAGGCACGCGTCCTCGTTACTCAAGATGGAGTGACCTGGCAAACAGTTCCCGCATTAAGTGGAAAATTTGTTTCTGACTTTGCTGAACTGAATGGTACCCTTTATGCCCTTGCATCAGACGGTCTTTGGGAATCTGCCGACCATTTCACATTCCAGCAAATCGCACCAGCGCCCACAAGCGATCCGAATGCGTTTAAGCCGGTGGCAGTAAGCGGTGGCACTAATCCGGATGGAGTGGCAAGCATGGAAGCATACAACGGGTATCTCTGGTGCGGGTCATCTACTAATGGTAAGATATATCAAGTAAATGTTGGCACAGCGATTCCCGAATCCCTTAGTGCTTCTAATCAATACAGTGTAACCGAAAAATCCATTATCTTTCGAATAGAAAATAATTCCTCTATCAGGTTGGATATTTATAATCTTCATGGCGCCTTGGTAAAAAGCGTTTCCTACGGGACTGTAAATAGCGGGAGTTATGAGATTAATTTGAGTGAATTGAAGGAGGGTGTTTACCTGCTGGAAGCTATAATTGGGAATGAGGTGAAAGGAATTAAGTTTATGAGGAGATAGGAGTTGTTTAGTATTCTGCTGTTGTTATAGCCAATGTTTACAACGACAGTTCTTAATGGACATTACGGGCAAGACAAATTAAAAAAACATCCCATGAAAACACAATTACACTCAATCCTGTTTGCCGGTCTTTCATTTTTTGCCGGTCAAAGTATGTTTGCTCAAGTAGCAATGATTCCAAACCGCGGTTGTGGTTCCATGGAATACAAGGAAATGGAAGAAAAGGCTAACCCATCCATAAAAGCGCTGCGAGCCCAGATTGACGATCAAGTTCGTGATTATATTGCAAATCAAAAAAACAACCCAACTCCAACACCTCAGGCAGTTATTACAATGCCCATTGTGTTTCACGTGGTTTATAATGGCGCTGCTGAAAATGTTTCTGATAACTGCATCGCTCAAACCCTGATATCGCTCAATAAGGATTTCAGAAAACAGAACACAGATTTCACTACAAAAACACCCGCTGTATTTCAACCGCTGGGTGCCGATTGCGAAGTGCAGTTCTGCATGGCTAGCAAAGATCCTACCGGGGCCGCCACTAACGGAATCACCCGTACTGCCACTACAGTAAATGGATTCACCACCGATAATAAAGTAAAGTATACTGCCCAAGGCGGTCATGATGTTTGGGACAGAACTAAATATGTTAACCTGTGGATATGCAATCTTTCAGGTACTTTGCTGGGATACGGGCAGCTCCCCGGAGGATCCGCTGCAACTGACGGGGTTGTTTGCCATTACAAATATTTGGTTGCCACTGGAGGATGCGGAGCGTTACCTTATGAAAAAGGAAGAACCACCGTTCACGAATTAGGTCACTGGTTTGGCCTCAAACATACCTTCCAGGGAGGATGTGGAGGAACCTCCTCCAGCAATTGCACCACAGGGGGGGATGGTGTGTGCGATACCCCGCCCGTATCTGTCTCAAGTTATGGCTGTCCGGCAACACAAAACACCTGCACAGAAACAAGTCCTTTTCCACCTCCTTTCACCAGCGACCAAAATGACATGACGATGAACTATATGGATTATACAGATGATGCCTGTATGGTAATGTTCACAACCGGTCAAAAAGCCATAATCACAGCTACCATGAATGGAACAAGAGCTAGCCTTAAAACATCGGCTGCTGCCAATTGTGCCGCAGGAAACGGAGTTAATGAACTTGGACTAGGCAATTATGTTTCAATTTTCCCAAATCCTTCTACCGGAAATTTCTCAATGAATATTACGCTTCCTCATGTTACTTCGGCCGACATGGTGATTTACAACGCCCTGGGTGAAGCAGTTCTGGAAAAGAAAATATCTATCCCTGCCGGAAACAATGTGGATGTGGATATGAACAACCATCCGGAAGGAATGTATCTTATCAAAATGAAGATAAGCGAAGGTACTATTACCAAGAAGATTGTTATCAGCCGATAATTTACAGCATATTTTTTCAAAAACCCTCTGAAATTTTCAGGGGGTTTTTTGTTTTATCTTTACACATCAGAAAATCATCATGAATAACATCCTGAACACGCTCGAAAAATCATCCAGGCATCTTCGCAGCATTGCAGAAAAAGTTGTGGATGGAAAGAGAATATCAGCCGGGGAAGGTATTATCCTATATGAAGAAGGAGAACTTGGCTTCCTGGGCATGCTGGCAAATCACGTACGGGAGAAGAAAAACAAGAACTACACTTATTTCAACCGCAATATACATATTGAGCCGACTAACTTATGTGTATTTGATTGCAAATTCTGCTCCTATTCCCGTCTGCTAAAACAAAAAGGCGATGCTGACTCCTGGGAAATGACAGCCGAGCAGATGCTGGCGGCTGTGAAAAATCATGATCAGACTATTACAGAAGTTCACATTGTGGGTGGTGTGCATCCTAAAATGGATCTGTACTATTTTGCAGATCTTCTAAAACAGATAAAAATTTTCCGTCCCGACCTTCATATAAAAGCATTTACTGCGGTTGAACTGGAATACATGTTCCGAAAAGCAAAAGTTTCGTATGCCGAAGGAATAAAAATACTGAAAGCGCACGGACTTGATTCCATACCGGGCGGTGGGGCAGAGATATTTGATGCTGAAATAAGAAAACAGATCTGCGAAGATAAATGCACCACCGAACAATGGCTTGAGCTTCACGAAACAGCCCATCGGCAAGGCATTCATTCCAACGCAACGATGCTGTACGGACACATTGAATCTTTTGAGCACCGCATTGATCACATGGATCGCCTGAGAAATCTTCAGGATATAACAAAGGGCTTCAATTGCTTTATACCCTTAAAATTCAGAAACTCAAACAACCAGATGTCTCACTTCCCTGAAGTGAGTGTGATAGAAGACCTGAGGAACTACGCTGTATCCAGAATATTTATGGACAACATTCCTCACATCAAAGCATACTGGCCCATGATTGGTAAAAGCACCGCCCAACTTTCGCTTCAATTTGGCGTAGATGATCTGGATGGCACAATAAATGATTCTACAAAAATTTATTCCATGGCCGGAGCAGAAGATCAGAACCCATCCATGAGGACTGACCAGCTTGTTGATCTGATAAAGCAGGCGGGAAGAATCCCTGCGGAAAGGGATACCTTGTATAATATTATTTGCGACTACAAAAATCATGATCTTGTTTCATTATAAAATGAAATTTTTACCGTCCTTCTTCTTTTCCTGGTGCTTTTGCTTGCTTTCCATAACATCCTTGAACGCTCAGCGCAAGGTAACTATTGATTCTCTTCTGTCCCTCATCAAAAAAGACAAAGAGGATACAAGCAAAATAAATCACTTAAACAATTTATCCCGGGAATACATAGACGTTTGCAGTTACGACACAGGGCTGTACTATAACAATGCCGCGTTGCATCTCGCGCAACAATTAAAAAACTCTACCAATGAAAGTATAGCGGTTCAAAGTAAAAAAGGCATTGCTGCTTCCTATGGCAATATGGGAATTGTCTATATGGAACAGGGCGATTATCCAAAAGCATTGGAATATTATTTGAAAGCATTGAAAATAGTGGAAGAAACCGGAGATAAAAACAGAATTGCAATCCAACTCGGCAACATTGGAAGCATCTATAACAATCAGTACGATTATCCCAAAGCATTGGAATACTATATCAGGGCTTTGAAACTATTTGAAGAGTTGGGCAATAAAGAAAAGATTGCGACAGTTCTCAGCAACACCGGAATTATCCATTGGTATCAGGAAGATTATCCGAGAGCATTGGAGTATTATCTGAAAGCATTAAAAATACGCGAAGAATTGAAAAGTAAAAGTGGAATGTCAAATCTTCTCGGCAACATCGGAGCTGTTTATCACGCTGAAAAAAATTATCCTGAAGCATTGGAATATTATTTAAAAGCGTTGAAAGCGGCTGAAGAAACCGGGGATAAAACCAGAATCGCGATCTGGCTCGGCAACACCGGCGGGCTTTACACTGCGCTGAAGAAATATGATGAAGCGGAGAAATATTTGTTGAAATCGCTGTTCATTGCAGAGCAAATATCTTCGCTGGATGATATCAAAGTTGGCCATCAACACCTCAGTGAACTGTATGAAGCGATGGGCAAATTCGCCAAAGCGCTGGAACATTATAAAAAAGCGATGGTTGTAAAAGATTCGATTTTTAATAAGGAAAAAAATCAGGAAATTATCCGCAAAATAATGAACTATGAATTTGAGAAAAAAGAAGCAAATGCCCAAAAAACCATGGAGATAGAAATAGAACACTATAAGCAAACCCGAAATCTTGTTATTCTCGGATCAATTTCAGGATTGGCATTGATTTTTGTAGGATACAACCGTTACCGGTTGAAACAAAAAATAAAGTACCAGAAACAACTGACTAACCTTGAGCGCAAAGCCCTGCACCTGCAAATGAATCCACATTTTATTTTTAACTCATTAGGATCCATAGGAAGTTTTATCGTTCAAAATGATGCAAAATCGTCTTTAAAATATTTAGCGAGTTTTTCAAAACTTATCCGCATTATCTTAGAAAATTCAAAAGACGATTATGTAACTCTTTACAAGGAAATGGAATTATTGCAAAACTATCTTGAATTGGAGCAATTGCGCAGCGACAATAAATTTGATTTTTCCGTTATACATGACATACCCATGGCTGACCGGGTAACCGTACCGCCTATGCTTATTCAGCCCTTTGTGGAAAACGCTGTGCTTCATGGCATCCTTCCAAAGAATGACCGGGGCAATATTGCCGTTCGGTTTTATGAAAAAAATAAAACATTAGTATGCGAAATAGAAGACGATGGAGTAGGAAGAACTTTCTCTAAAACAGAAAAGAATACAACGCATCAGTCCATGGCAATGGACATCATTCAAAATCGTTTGAATACAATGAGTGCAATGACTTCAGAAAAAATGAAATTCAGGGTTGAAGACAAAAAAAACGATAAAGGAGAACCTGCAGGCACCAAAGTCGTGCTGGAGATGCCTGTGAAATACCTGCGCCTGAATCTGAACTGATCAATGACGAAAATATGAAAGCTGTTATTGTAGAAGATGAAAAAAAATTACGTATCGCGTTCAAAGGAATGTTGGAATTATACTGCCCCGAGGTGGAAATACTGGGGGAAGCGGACCGCGTTCAATTGGCTTTGCCCCTTATCAAAGAAGAAAAACCGGATATACTTTTCTTAGATATTGAGCTGCCTGACGGAAGCGGATTTGAATTGATGGAGCGATTGATTGACGATGCAATCGGCAATCCGTTACTGAATAAAATGTCTGTTATTTTTATCACCGCACACGAAGAATATGCTGTCAAAGCGTTTAAACTAAGTGCCGTTGATTACCTGTTAAAACCGGTTGATCCTGACGAACTGATCAGCGCGGTTGAAAAAGCCCGGCAAAAACTTGATGAAACAACCCGCAATATCAGAATGAACTCTTTGCTCGAAAATGTGCGGCAAGCAAATGAATCGCCTAAAAAAATAGCATTGCACACTGCGAGCGGCTTTGTGATTCATAAAATAAATGAGATACGCAGATGCGAAGGGGAGGGAAATTACACCAAATTCCATTTGCTGGATAATAAAATATTGATTAGTTCAAAAACATTAAAAGAATACGATCAGATGCTTGCGCCTTATGATTTTATCCGTGTGCATAAATCCCATCTGGTTAATTTGAATTATGTCCGCAAATATTCTCATGAAGGATATCTCACATTGGATAATGAAGAGAAGATTCCGGTTTCATCCCGCAAGAAAGAACAACTATACGAAATCATCCGTTCTCTATAGCAAATTGGGAATTCCCGTTTTAGTCCTTCTTACATAGCAGCAAAAAACATTAAAGAGTTCAAAAAGAATGTTTGCTAATTGAAATCCAACACTTAATCAATGTCCTTTAAAATATGGAAAGGTTGGCATGGTTTTACGGCATTATCAAAAAAGAATAAAATGGAAACGAAAAAAATAATTTACTGTATTTCTATTATTACTGGTTTTTGTACTGTATCCGCTCAATCGCAATCCATTGTCCCTGTTAAAGAAATCAATGTCGATGCCTATTCAACTATTGGAGAGGTTACTTGCATGGTAAGCGATACCATTAAAAATATTTTATATGTTGCTTTTAGAGATATGAAGGGAAAAAATGTAATGAAAATTGCAAGTTGGAATGGGAAAAAATGGTCGGAACTTGGATCTGGATTCCGCAGAAGTGAGAATGACAGTGTAGTTATTAACACAATGATTATATATAAAGATGAACTATATGTGGGAGGAAATTTTTATACAGCAAACGGTTACAGCTCCCAGTGTATGGCTAAGTGGAACGGTAAAGAATGGATTCCGGTAGGAGGAAATGCGACTCTTTCCGGTGAAGTAAATGCTTTGGCAGTGTACAAAAATGAATTGTACGCAGGGGGGAAATTTCGTGTTGTATTCGAAGAACGCAATGTACCGCAATGGATACCTGTAAATATTGCAAAATGGAACGGTATCAAATGGATAAATATTGGAGGAGTTGGAATGAATGGGAATGATCAAATATATACGCTTGCTGTATATAACGAAGTTCTTTATGTAGGAGGCGAGTTTATGGGCAAAGGATTTAAAAACCTTGCCATGTTATCTGTCAAACTTCCCGAGAAGAAACTGAACATTAAATAGTTCAACCCTCACGGTTACTCATTACAATCCAGCGTTCAGTAGTTGCCTTTTTTAATATGAAAAAGCTGGCATAATTTTGGGCATCTCACATTAGTGTTACAGCCATAATAATGAAAAAACAAAATTCATGAAAACAAAAATTTTATTCTTCGCTGCATTTATTCTTACAGCCGCACACTATCTTCTCCCTGTTAATTCCTTTGCCAAGCCAACCTATCAATGGGCAAAGAATTTTGGAGGCACCAGCACTGACCGGGGAAACGACATGGCAGTGGATGCCAGCGGAAATGTTTATGTAATTGGAGATTTCTTTGGCACCGCTGACTTTGATCCTGGCGCAGGTACGGCTAATCTCACTTCGTCAGGTTTTGATATTTTCTTTGCCAAATATGATGTCAATGGCAATTACCTTTGGGCTAAAAGAATCGGCAGCGCATCCAATCAGGATAGGGGTCAGCGTATTGCAGTTGACGGATCGGGCAATGTGTATATCACAGGTGTCTTTGGCGGAACAACTGATTTTGATCCGGAGGCAGGTACCGCTAATCTTTTTGCAGTTGGATCTTCGGAGGATGTTTTTTTCGCCAAGTATGATGTTAACGGCAATTACTTATGGGCAAACGGCATAGGGAGCACAGGTTATGATGTTGGATACGACATTGTGGTGGATGCCAGCGGGAACAATGTTTACATAACAGGGTCTTTTGCAGGAACAGCTGATTTTGACCCGGGCGCGGGAACGGCAAATCTCACTTTAGTCGGTGGAAACAGCGATATTTTCTTCGCCAAATACAATTTCAACGGCAATTATGTATGGGCAAAAGGCATCGGAAGCACAAGCGCAGATGCCGGCAACGCGATTGCGGTTGACGGCAGCGGTAATGTTTATATAACAGGATACTTTTATAACACTGCTGATTTTGACCCGGGCGCAGGAATTGCCAATCTTACCTCCGCAGGCACAGGAGATATCTTTTTTGCCAAATACGATTCCAATGGCGGCTATTTATGGGCGAAAGGCATGGGAAGTACAACTATAAGCACTTATGATGCAGGTAAAGGGATTACGGTGGACGGCAATGGAAATGTGTATGTGACCGGCTTTTTTGATGGTACAGTTGACTTTGATCCGAGTATAGGTACCGCAAATCTTTTTTCTTCGGGAATTTATGACATCTTTTTTGGGAAATATGATTCCAATGGCAACTACTTATGGGCAAAAGGCATAGGGAGTACAAGCGCTGATGCCGGTAACGCGATAACAGTGGGAGCCAACGGAAATGTTTACATAACAGGATATTTTAATGGTACAGCCGATTTTGACCCGGGCGCAGGCACATCTAATCTTACCTCAGCGGGAGCGGAAGATATCTTTTTTGCCCAATATACTCCATCCGGTTTCTTTCTGTGCGCGGCAAATATCGGAGCAACAAACACCGATTACGGCAACAGTATGGTTTTGGATGGCAGTGGGAATGTTTATTTAACGGGATACTTTCAGGGAACAGCCGATTTTAACCCGGGCGCAGGCACAAATAACCTGACCTCTGCAGGAGGAGAGGATGTTTTCTTCGCAAAATACTCGCCCTGCGTATCCTTGACAATCCCTAATATATCCTCTACTAATGTGCTGTGCAGCGGGCAATGTTCAGGCGCAGCCACTGCCAGCCCGGCAGGAGGCACAAGCCCTTATACTTATAACTGGAGTAATGGGCAAACCACCCAAACCGCTACAGGATTGTGCGCGGTAATTTATACAGTTACTGTTACGGATGCGGCAAGCAGCGTTGCCACAGCAACAGTTGCTATCACGCAGCCCGCAGCGCTTGCGATATCAATATCAACGAATCCCGCCACCTGCGGAAATGCAAACGGCAGCGCTAATTCTTCTGTTTCCGGAGGCATAACTCCTTATACTTTTTCATGGAGCAATGGCGCCACAGGCGCCACCGCAACAGGCCTTCCTGCAGGAACATATACGCTGGCAGTTGCCGATGCTAACGGTTGCACAAAAACTGCGACCGTTGCCATCGCGCAGCCTGCGGCAATTTCCTCTTCTCTCACTGTTGTGAACGAATCTTCCTGTGGCGCTACCGATGGCAGCGCCTCAGCCGGTGTTTCCGGAGGCACACTGCCTTATTCTTACTCCTGGAGCAACGGGCAAACTAATGCAACAGCAACAGGGCTTACATCAGGCACATACACCCTGGTAATTACCGATGCCAACGGCTGCACTCACAATCCGGGCGCGGCCACAGTGAGTTGTCCTAACGGTGTTACTCAATTATCCATGCAAAATGAATTTATTATTTTTCCCAATCCTGCGAGCGGAATTTTTACATTGGATGCCGGACAACAATCGTCAGATGAAAAACAAATTATAATTTATAATGTGTACGGAGAAAAGATTTATAATAACAGTCATTTTCAAATTAACTCATTTTCAAATTTTCAAATTGATTTGTCTGTACAGCCCAGCGGTATTTATTTCATCAACATCAAAACTGAACACGGAATCGTAAACAAAAAAATAATCATTCAAAAATAAATTTTAGCTGGCACGCTACTTGTATTTTGACCAACAAACAATCAATAACCATGAAAACCAAAACATCAAAACAATTATTCACTCTTATTGTTGCCTGTCTTGCCACTCTTGCAGGTTATTCACAATCGGCTCCATATCCTGATTACAAGGAGGGAAAATACGGGTACAAAGACGCGTCCGGTAAAATGATTATACCTTACCAATATAAATCAGCCGGTATGTTTAAAGAGGGATTGGCTTATGTGGCAATAAACAGTGCAGAGACGAGCCCTCAGGGGATTCCTTATAGCAAATACGGCTTTATTGATACAAAGGGAAATATAGTTATCCCTATGAAATATGATAATGCCGCTGATTTCAGCGAGGGGCTTGCTTCTGTAACGCTGAATAAAAAAACAGGGTTCATTGATAAAAATGATAAGGTAATTATCCCTTTTGAATATTCCGGATTTACTACAGGGTTTCTCAACGGATTAGCTCCGGTAATTAAGGACGGGAAATATGGCGTTATTGATAAGGCCGGAAAAACAGTAATTGATTTTAAATATGAATATATTGATCTTTTCTATGAAGGTGTTGCCAAAGCAGAAAAAATTATCAGTGTAGCGGGATTAGCTGGACAAAAAAAATGCGGTTATCTTGATAAAACCGGAAAAGAAGTGATTCCTTTTGAATACGAAGCCGCTGGTTCTTTCAT
>SCSP01000286.1 GCA_004297845.1 Bacteroidota bacterium
TCTTTTCAGCCCCTGAAAGTTTTTTCTTTTCTGGCGCTGACATTTTTAGTTTTCAGTAAAAACACCATCGCCCAGACCCCTGTGAATGTCGCTATCAACTACACAGGCGCCTCTGCCGATGCAAAAGCATTATTGGATGTAAGCGCAGCCGATAAAGGGATTCTGATTCCCCGCGTAGCGCTCACGGCAAGCAACTCCAACGCTCCCATCGGTTCCCCCTTGCCGGCCGGTTTGATGGTGTACAACACCTCCACCTCAGGCGCTTCTCCCAACAACGTAACACCCGGCTATTATTACTGGGAGGGAGCAAAATGGGTGGCACTCGGAGGCGGAAGCGGAGGATTGGATTGGAGTTTACTGGGCAATGCCGGCACAACGGATGGCACCAGCTTCATTGGCACTACCGATAACCTTCCATTGAATATACGGGTGAATAATCAAAAAGCCGGCAGAGTGGCCTCAACCGGTGAAGTGTTTTTTGGTTATCAGGCAGGCAACAGCAATACCGTTGCGAGCAACACAGGCATCGGATACCAGGCGCTTTATTCCAACAGCACCGGGACCAACAATACCGCTGCCGGATACAAAGCGCTGTATACCAACAGCACAGGGGGCGGTAATACCGCTATCGGGAGGGAGGCGCTTCGGGATAATTCAGATGGGACGAATAATGTGGCAATCGGTCCCTATAATCTTCAAAAAAATACTTCCGGAACGAGCAATATCGGCATAGGAAATTATTTATTGACCAATAATACCACCGGCTCATACAATATTGCATTAGGAGTTAATGCGCTTTATACCAATACATCGGGCAGTCAGAATGTGGCCATTGGAAGCAATGCGATGCAAAACAACCTCTCAGGAACCGGTAATACTGCTGTGGGAGGAGGAAGTCAAACCCTGTATGCCAACACAACAGGATATGACAATTGCGCCTACGGGAATCAGTCAATGAACAGCAACACCATAGGGTTTCAAAATACCGCCATAGGAAGCTGGTCATTGAAACAAAATATGGATGGAGATGGTAATACTGCCCTCGGATACCGCGCTATGTATAATAATATTTCTGGAAATAATAATGTTGCCATAGGGACCAATGCGTTTGACGGCTCTAACACAGGGAGCAACAATATCGGGATAGGATCTTCCGCCATGCGCGGAAACAACCCGAGCGGATGGGAAAATATCGCCCTCGGAAGCAGCGCCCTCTATAATATCAGTACAGGGGGCAGCAATGTGGCAATAGGTGCAGGCGCGGGATCCAACAACAGCACCGGCAGCGGTAATGTCTTCTTAGGCTACCAGGCAGGATATAACGAAACCGGATCCAATAAACTGTACATTTCCAACAGCAGCACCACTGCTCCTCTTATTGGCGGTGATTTCAGTACGGGCAAAGTGGGTATTGGAACATCGGCACCGGGAGCAAAATTACAGATTGATGGCAGCCCGGCAGCTGAAGCATTCCGTGTTAACACGGGCGTTGCCAATGGCGCTGATCTGTCCATAAAATATGGCGGCTCCAACGAAATTGTTTCCATTGGCTCATGGACCAACGGGGGTATTCAATTTTACAGTACCTGTTGCGGATATACCAATCCGGCAGACGGGAGCATCAAGCTGTATCCAAGGACCGGTAACGCGACATTCAAAGGCGCGGTTACAGCAAGTTGCGGGGTGCTGGCCTGTTCTGATTCGAGGTACAAAAAAAATATTACTGAACTTGACGGTTCATTAAACAAAATAAAAAAAATAAACGGCTATACGTATTATTGGAGAACAGGAGAATTTCCGGAATTGAGTTTTAATGAACAGGAACAAATTGGATTTATCGCGCAGGAATTGGAACTTGTATTCCCTCAGGTAGTATTTACAGATGAAAAAGGATTTAAAACGGTTGATTACGCAAAAATCACGCCTGTATTGGCAGAGGCAATCAAAGATCAGCAAAAAATAATAGAGGGTCAGCAAACGGCAATAGACAAATTGCAGACCACTAACGACAAGCAACAAACCGAGATCCTTACTCTTAAATCCTTGCTCCTTACCCGGCAAGCCAATCACGATGCCCGGCTGAAAGCGCTGGAGCAAATACTTGGAACAAAGGCGGAGAAATAAGAAAACTAACAGCCATACTATTTTTAAATCATAAAACCTATGTCAGAAAAACACAGCATGCATTTCATCATTAAAGGAGCGATTATAAGCGCCATACTTTTTATAAGCAATGCCGGCTTTACACAGAATGCCAAAGTAGTAGTGGGTGGAAACTCCACTGCGCGGGATACCCTGAAAGCAAATGTTATTTCAGGATTGTCATTAAAGATTACAGGCAGTACTACGCCCGCTACATTTGATAGTGTAAAAGTTACCGGATTATCCGGTACCGGCAACAGAACTCTGATAGTTGGTTCCGATGGGAATTTGAAAGTGGGCAATCCTGTTCCTTTGTCGGGACCCTGGAATGATTTCGGAAATACACTGACAGGCACTCCAACAAATCCACTTGAATGGTTTGGTTCTATAAATACTTTTGATATTATTTTTAAGACTGACAACACAGAAAGAATGCGCATCACATCCACAGGCGATCACCCCGGCAATGTAGGCATTGGGACCATCGCTCCGGAGAAAAAACTCCATGTGGTAACCACGCATACCACCTGTATTAACTGTCCATCTGCAACACATGAAGGTATCCGTCTGGAAGAGCAAACAACCTATACAGATGCCCAATCACCCCCTCCTAGTGTTTGGGACTTACAGCCACTTGGCTCAGGTTTTGCAATAAAAAAACCTAATGAAAATCCTAAAATATTCATCTCAGATGCGGGAAATATTGGGATTGGAACAACTGGGCCCACTAATAAACTGGAAGTGCTCGGCACGGGAAAATTTACGGGTGATCTGCATATGATCGCGGATGCCTTTGTTACAGGAAGTGTCGGTATTGGAACTACTACACCATCTGAAAAACTACAAGTTAATAGCGGTAATGTATTAATAAAGGGAACAAATAATTTTCAAGCAGATGGTGATGAAGCCGTATTGTATTTAGGAGATAACAATCACTTTGTCAAAAGTGTATTTGGTGCGGATGGAGGGTTAATGTTCGGCACTTTTCAAGCTCCCCAGGCCTTTATTTTAATGCAGGGAAATGGCTCACTGGGAATAGGACTTTCAGGGATGTCGCAGGCGCAACGAACCGCCACCCTCAATGAATATAAACTTGCTGTATTAGGAAAGGTGGTTGCTCAAGAATACGTTGCTAAACTATCTGGCGCATGGCCCGATTACGTATTTAATAAAAATTACAAACTGAAAGATCTTGAGGAACTTGAGAAATTTGTAAAAGCCGAAAATCATCTTCCTGGAATTCCTAATGCTAAGGAAATGGAGAAGAATGGTGTTTCTTTATCCGAAATGTCAAAATTACAAATGGAAAAAATTGAAGAGCTTACTTTGTATATGATACAGGTGAATAAATCTGTGAATCAAATGAACAAGGAAATTGAAAATCTTAAAGCAGAGAACGCGAAATTGAAAAACGCAGTAACTAAATAATCTTATTCCACAGAAAGATGAAAAAAATACTAGTCGCAGTCTTTTTGCTTGGAGGTTCTTTCGGTGCATTTGCTCAAATAACGTGTCCGGAAATTCATTTTACGTATGATGCTTCCGGCAACCGTATAAAGCGCCAATTGGTGATAACCAATTGCAATGAGGAAAAGAAGGCCCAACCTCAGGAACCAGAAGTTGTTATTCCTGCCAATGTATACCCCAATCCATGTAAGGATAAAATAAACATTGATTTTGATTCCAAAGAAGGAGCAGTAGAAACTAAAGTAGAGCTCATGGATGTAAATGGAAGAATTGTGTGCACTTACACTTCAAGTTCATTACAGAATCAAATTGACGTAACACCTTATCCGGCAGGCAACTATTTGCTGAAAGTAATACGGGGTAAAGATCAAAGGACATTTAATGTTTCAAAAAATTAAAATTGACGATGCTTTTAAAATCAAGTAACCTAATGAAGTTTTTACTGTCAGTTTTAACGGTTGCAGTAGTTCATTTGTATTCTGCAGCTCAACAAAACTGCCCACCATTTTCTACGAACGTGGTGCAAATTGCCTTTGATCAGAACAACTGCGCTGGCGGACAAATCGATAACGTAGCTTGCAAGGAAGTAAGATTACAGCATGGATATCATTTTGCTGCGCAAGCGGGGAAATCCATGAGGACTTATATTAACCCATATGGAGGATGTGATATTGATTATACACCACCTTTTGGAGGAGGTAATCCGCCAGTCATAAGTCAATCATACGAAGTTGGAGCCACTCTGGGGAGTTTTGCTGTAACCCCGTCAGGAGCTGCTACATACAATATTCCAATTCCTGTGCCTCCCGGTTCTGCAGGCATGGTTCCTACTCTTGCGATTGCTTATAACAGTCAGGGCGGGAATGGACTATTAGGTGTTGCATGGAATCTTACTGGGCTATCCTCTATTACAAGGGTAGGGCGAACTCCTTATCATGACCAATCTGTAAGCGGGATTGAATTGTCAAATAACGATCGCTTTGCAATTGATGGTAATCGCATGTTGATTGCGGATAACTCGGGATATGGAAGTGATGGAAAGGTATATAGCACGGAAATGGAAGGTTTTTCACGTATTACTTCTTTTGGCACGGCAGGAAATGGCCCGGCTTGGTTCAAGGTGGAAACCAAAGATGGTTCAATACTGGAATATGGAAAAATTGATAATAGCTCTGATGATGCATTGATTGAAGCATCCGGAGGAAGCACCACTGCCCTTACCTGGCTGCTTAAAAAAGTTACAGACAGTCGTGGCAATTATATGAAATTCTATTATTATGAAAATAATGGAGAGCACCGTCCTGATTACATAGAGTATACCGGTAATGCGGCTGCTAATTTACTTCCTTATAATAAAGTGCAATTCGTCTATGGAGCTCGTCAAGATAAGCAGCGCGTTTATGTAGCAGGCCATCAGATAGAGCAGAACTCTTTGCTTACCTCTATTGAAATGTATGCAGGCGGTGCCAAAACGCACGAGTATCGTTTTGATTATTCCCTGGATATGAATAGCCATCTTAAAGAAGTAACGGAGTTTGGAAAGGATGGATCTCGTTATAATTCAACTAAATTTATTTGGAATACTAATAACATCACGCCTACTAGCACACAAGTTGTTATGGGTTCACCAAGTGACAAAATACACGTTACCGATTACAATGCGGATGGATTTGATGATCTGGCTTTTGTCAGCAATAATGGAACATTCAGGGCAATTGAGAATAATGATGGAGATGGAACTTTTACAATTGGATTGCAGCAGAATTATATTTTAGCCGGGGGCAAGATTTCCGGATACGCAAGTTATAGGCCGGATTTTATTAATGCCGATCTGAATGGTGATGGTTTTGATGACATGGCCATTTTAAGCACAGATGACGACATTCAGCTTTTTAGGTGCAGTTTCATTAAATCTACCGGAAGCGGACTTTTAGAAGATGTAGGCAATTCGTTTCAAAGGATATTTCCAAATAACAATGATGCTGCTTATCATCACACTTTTGGAGATTTTGACGGAGATGGCGCCACTGATGTGTTTATTCATTTTTATCGTGCGAATCGTTGTTTTATTTATTCCTTTAAAATTGGTGGCTATATTGTTAATGATCAGCCATTGGATATTGGAGATCAGGATTTGAGATTTCATACCGTAGATTTTAATGGAGATGGGAAACATGAAATATTGTACACATTTGACAATAAATTCAATAACAATTCCTGTAATAATGGAGACCCGTTCTCTGCAGTGCTTAGATTTAATGGCGGTGTCTTGGTATCCTCGGGTTGCATGGGTTTTCCCAGAAGCGAACAAAAAATATATACAGGTGATTTTAATGGTGACGGGAAAACGGATTTGTTAACATGGAATTCAAGCACCTTTTGGAATGTAAGTTGGGCAACCGGAGATGGTGTTGGCTTTATTTCGGAGGCGGCAACCGGTATTCTCAACTTTGGAGATCCAACAAGTTTTAGCCCTGATGGCTGGCCGTCTAGTTCCCATAGGTACTTTGTTCGTGACCTGAATGGAGATGGGAAAGCTGATATTCTGGATATTGGAGTAGGCGATCATGACAATGGACCAACACATGTTGCCGTACATTATTCTACCGGTACTGTAGGCCCTTTCAATAAGTCCTTTATCACCAGTGCAACCAATTATCCACAGGCTCACCAACTAAATCTGGGTGATTTCTTAGGAGATTTTGATGGTGATGGAAGGAATGAAATTTATTATGCGGGAAAGCTCCCAGGCACTACACTTGTTTATAAAACCACCTTTATGCAGGGGGCTGACATCCATAAGGTGAACACCATCGTGGATGGCTTGGGTAATGAGATACATATTGATTACAACACTCTGCCGATTCTAAAAACGCAATCTCAATACAGCAAAGAAACCGGAGCCCAGTACCCGATCAATGATTACCAACGACCGATGACTGTGGCTGCCGGCTCGCATTTTAGTCATGATGCCTTTGGTAATTACAACAGTGTAACCTATTCCTACAGCGGGGCAAAAGTACATTTGCAGGGAAAAGGATTTCTGGGATTTACAACATTTAAAAGCACAAATACGGGTACAGGTTTTGTGATGGAAGATACATACCGGACCGATAATACCTGGCTAACCGGTCATTTTTTTCAACCTGTTCTTGAAAGGAGTAAAACCACTACTACTGCAGGACAGAATGTAAGTGAGAAAATATTCACAAATTATACTTTTAGATCCGGGAGCGGCCTTCCTTTGCTAGGGGATTTCTTTAACAAGGGCTACCATTTCTTTGCTTCTCAATGGACCGAAAATGACCAGCTGCATGGAAACCTGACCTCATTCACGATGGTTCAGGATAATGCGGGAAACATTACGAGTCAAACATCGTCCAATTCAGCCGAAACAAGATCGACTTCCAATATTTATGAAGTAAAAGGCGCGTGGATAAAATCAAAGCTTACTCACACCCAAACTATTCTTACCCGAACAAGCACATCAGAACCGGCTTATACTCGTTTTACGTCCTTTGAAAATAATGGCCCAGGAGGTTTGCCCTCAAAGAAATCAGAAGATACAGGTCTTATAACTCAATATTTATATAACGTTTTTGGCTTACCTGAAACTACCCAAATAAGCGGGCCGAACATCACACAAAGGAGCACCCTGACTGAATACGATGCTCAAAAGCGTTTTGCCGTAAAACAAACCAATCCGTTGAGCCATGTAATAGAAAACGTATATGATCCCGCTTATGGAAATACGCTTACGGCAAAGGATGCCAATGGACTGATTACCTCTTACACCTATGACGGCATGGGAAGGTTAAAAGAAACAACCTCTCCCATTGGTACTAAAGTGACAAAAAGCAGGGTATGGGATGTAAATGCTTTCCCAAAAACTTTATACTCGGTTACTGCTACTCAAACAGATGGATCCTATGCCAAACAATACTTTGATCCTTTAGCAAGGGAGCTTCGATCAGAAACCAAGGGGTTTGACGGTTCTATAATATCTACCACTAAAGCCTACAACAATGCCAACCAACTGGTGAGCGAAAGCGAGCCGAATAGTACAGCTCTGACCAGTTACGCTTATGAACCCGATTTCAAGCGGATTGAGCATATAGCTTATCCAGGTGGCGCCACAACAGATTATACGTATAACGGCAATATCGTAACCACCACGAATACAATGGCAGGCATACCGCGTGTTGAAATTAAAGAACGAGATGCATCCGGATTGCTCGTTTCAACCACTGATGCGGATGGGAATACCTTGACCAATCTCTTTCATAGCAGCGGACAGCCCCGCCAGATCACTTCTCCCGGCAATGCCGTTAGCACTATGGAATACGATGCATTCGGAAGGCGAATAAAATTGAACGAGCCGAATGCGGGAATAACCGCGTATGCCTATAATGAACTTGGGCAGTTAACAGCCCAGCAAACCGCTAAGCAATTTTCAGCCAATTCTACTTATTCTACTATAACTACTTATGATTTACTGGGAAGGGTTGAGAAAATTCAGGATCAGCAGGAAGGAGATATTAACTATACCTATGATGGTTCTAACGGAAAAGGCTTTCCTGCTACTGTTAGCGGTTATGGGGTTAATTACAATTATACCTATGATAATTTTAGCAGGGTGCAAAATAAAACTGAAACCGTAGAAGGAGTTAATTATACATACGGATATACCTACGATTCTCAGGGACGAATTGACCAGGAAACCTATCCCGGAGACGGAGGATTTGCGGTAAAAAACAGTTATAACGCTTTTGGCTATTTATCTGCCATTAACAAAGTAAACGGCAATACCCAAATATGGCGTTGCGATAACATGAACGAACGCAGGCAAATAACAGGAACAACCTTAGGCAATGGACTAACTCAGGCTAATGAGTACACGAATTTAGGTTATTTGAAAAAATTGCAATTGAAAGAAGGTGTGAACGATATCTGGAATGCTGAATATGATTTTAACGCTCAAACAAGCAATCTTACCAGCCGGAAAGACCTGGTTAGAAATCTTCTGGAAACTTTTTCTTATGATAAATTAGACCGGCTCACTGATATTTATGTTAATGGCAATCCTAATCCTGCGTTCAGTACGAGTTACTCTGCATCCGGTAATATAAACAATAAGAGCGATGTTGGAAATTACGGGTATGACCCGGGCTCAAAACCTCATGCGGTAAGTCAAATAACGGGTCCAAGCGCTGAGATGCTTGCCTTGGGTACCCAGGATATAACATACAATTCGTTTAATCAGGTAGCCACTATAGGCCTGGCAACAAGCGATAACGCCACTTTTGATTACGGACCTGATCAGCAGAGGGTCAGAATGACCGTATTGGATAATGGAACGGAACAATATCGCAGATACTACCTTGGGAAATATGAGAAAATAATTGCTGGAAATACTACGCGGGAGTTACATTATATTGGAAGCAATGTCTTGTATGTAAGAAATACTATTGGTGGAGCAGTAACTGATAGTATTTACTATATACAAACTGATCATTTAGGAAGCATTGTGTTGATTACTGATGCGGGTAAAGCTGTAGTACAGGAACGAAGCTATGATGCCTGGGGCAGACAGAGAAATCCTTCGGACTGGAGTTACACGGGAGTACAGGGTTTTGCGGTAACTCATCGAGGATACACCAGCCACGAGCATATTTATTTTCCTACGATGGGTATAGTCGGAGGAGAGCTGATAAATATGAACGGCCGGTTATATGATCCTATACTTGGAAGAATGCTTAGCCCGGATAATTTTGTACAGGGAGCAGGTTTTACCCAAAGCTATAATCGTTACAGTTATGCGGCAAATAATCCGCTAAGATATACCGATCCAAGCGGAGAGCTTATATTCGTAATGCCCTATATTAGCTGGAGCAGGGGCGGAGGAATAGATTTAGGAATAACTGTGGGCATTGGCGTACCCGGTGTAGCCAGCGCACAGCTATCAGTAGGGCATGGTTTTAGTAGTAATAATACTTATGTCACGCTTGGAGGTACATTAACAGGAGTTACTGCCTCAGTGGG
>SCSP01000287.1 GCA_004297845.1 Bacteroidota bacterium
TAACCCAGCGGGTGGCCCACATGCAGTCCGGCACCGGAAGGGTAAGGGAACATATCGAGTGCGTAATATTTTGGCTTCACCTCAGCCCTGCCCTCTCCTCCGGGAGAGGGTGTTTTCACACGGAAAGTCTTGTTATCCGCCCAGTACTTCCGCCACTTTTTCTCTATATCGTTAAAGGGATACGCCATACCTATAAATCGGAGGCGAATTTAGGCAAAAACGAATTAACATAAGGGTTTTGAAAACTTGGAATTGATAACCCGCAATCCATAACCTGTAACTTGTAACTTTGTGCACATGTCCGAAGAAAAATCAAAACGCAGAATTCAGGCTCCCTCTGTCACCACCATAATAAGCGTTTCGCTGGTGCTGTTCCCATTGGGACTGCTGGGCATACTATTCATCAGCGCAAAAAAGATATCCGACCATCTCAAAGAGAATATAGGCTTTCACGTTTACCTGAACGACCATTCAAAAGACGAAGATGTGGAAAAATTACAGCACTTCCTGGATGCGAGCAATTTTGTACGGGCAAGTCAGTACTTATCCAAGGATTCCGCTGCTGCTGAGTATCAGAAAGAAGTGGGAGAAGATTTTGTCCGGTTTATCGGTTACAATCCTCTGCCTGCTTCGTTTGAAGTACAGCTGAAGGCAGATTTTGCCAACCCTGACAGCATTGTCTGGATAAAAAAGCAGATCACCGGTTTCAGCAGTGTGAAAGAATTTGATTATCAGGAATCGCTGGTGAATATGATAAACAAAAACATTAACCGAGTTGCCCTGGCGCTGCTGGTTTTCATTGCACTTCTCTTGCTCATCGCGCTGGCTCTCATCAACAATACCATACGACTGGCCATCTATTCCAAACGCTTCCTCATCAAAACAATGCAGTTGGTGGGTGCCACAGGAAGTTTTATACGAAAACCGTTTTTAATAGGTGGCATCCGGAACGGGATACTGGCGGGTCTCATTGCTAACATCCTGCTCTGGGGTGTTGTGTATACGGCAGTCAAAAAGATCCCGGACCTGGAGCAGGTAACCGACACGGTCATGATGATCTGTCTCTTCGGGATTGTTCTTGTTCTCGGTGTGTTCATTTCCGGTATTTCCACATTTTTTGCTGTCAGAAAGTACTTAAAGGTGAATTCCGAAGAACTGTATTATTAACCTCATTCCCGTCCGTACCGAAACGGTATTTTTGGGCGGATCAACCGTAACAACCATATAATTTTGATTCGTATATTCGTAGCGAATTCGTAATTCGCAGCACATGGCTAAAGAAAAATCCAAGACATTTACAGCGCCCTCCAAAAGCGCTTTCAACCAGCAGGGCGAAAAAGCAACCTTTGCTTTCGGCAAGAATAATTACAAACTGATGCTGATAGGAATTGCCATGGTTGCCGTTGGAATGCTGCTCATGATCGGAGGCGCTTCAGAAGATACCAATACCTTCTCGGAAGATATTTTTAATTTCCAGCGGCTCACGCTTGCTCCTATAATTATCATTGCCGGCTATGTGGTGGTGCTGCTTGCCATTC
This sequence comes from Bacteroidota bacterium, assembly GCA_004297845.1. GTDB lineage: Bacteria > Bacteroidota > Bacteroidia > Palsa-948 > Palsa-948 > Palsa-948. Next base: position 1,539 of record SCSP01000287.1, read on the forward strand.
TGAAAAAACCAAAGGAGTAAAAAGGAAATAAGGGAAATATGAAGATACAGAATTCCTCTATTGCCTCTATATCCCTTATTCCCTAATGACTTATCTCCAAGCCCTCCTCCTCGCCATTATTGAAGGAATTACAGAATTTCTGCCCGTATCCTCTACCGGGCACATGATACTGGCAGATGCACTGATGAATGTGCGGGATAAGGAGTTCACTAAAACATTCGAGATCGTGATTCAGCTTGGAGCCATCTTGGCGGTAGCATTGTTATACGTAAAAAGATTTTTTGTGAGTCTTGATATTTACCTGAAACTCCTGACTGCTTTCATTCCAACAGGAATCATCGGCATTCTCGCTTACAAAAGCATCAAAGCGTATCTGTTCAATCCGTTTGTAGTGATCGTTGCGCTCATTGTTGGCGGAATCATCCTCATTCTTCTCGACAAGTGGACAGAAAATAAGACATCCGATTTCGAAAAAGCGGAGGATGTTTCTTATGCAGGCGCAGTCAAGATCGGTTTGTTCCAATGCTTATCCATGATACCCGGTGTTTCGCGCGCTGCCGCAACCATTTTCGGAGGAGTGTTTGCAGGATTCGACCGCAAGATCGCTGCCGAATTTTCTTTCCTGCTTGCCATCCCCACCATGCTGGCAGCATCCGGAAAAGACTTGTGGGAATCCAAAGACCTTATCCATTCAGAAAATGTGAAGCTCTTGCTTTTCGGAGGCGCTGTGGCGTTTGCCTTCGCACTTATTGCCGTTAAGGGGTTCATCATTTTTGTGCAGAAGTACGGGTTCAAACATTTTGGGTATTACAGAATTATCCTTGGTGTACTGTTTCTTATATTAAGTTTGTGATTGAGTATTAAGTTAGTACCCTAAATGGGCATTTAAAAGTATCTCTATGAGCAAAATTACACAGAACGACTTCTACAATGGTCAGGTCATTTTAGTCAACAAACCCAAAACATGGACCTCGTTTGATGTAGTGAATAAAATGCGCAGCGACCTGCGCCATACGTACCAGATTCCTTTCGCGAAGATCGGCCATGCCGGAACGCTGGATCCCCTTGCAACCGGACTCCTTATTGTATGCATTGGACGGAAGACCAAAACTATTGAACAGTTTCAAGGAATGGAAAAGGAATACACCGGCACCATGATGCTGGGTTGCACCACCCCTTCTTATGATATGGAAACACCCGTGAACGAGCGCTATTCCATTGCACATATTACTCCTGAACTTATAAAAGAAGCCGCCAAGAAATTTGTGGGCGCTGTATGGCAGTATCCTCCTGATTTCTCCGCTAAAAAGATTCAGGGCGACCGGGCCTATAACATCGCACGAAGCGGAGGCCATCCGGATATTAAACCCAACCTTGTAAATATCAGCAAATTTGAGATCGTGGATGTGCTGCTTCCCATGGTTGAATTCAAGGTGGTGTGCGGAAAAGGAACTTATATACGTTCACTGGCGCATGACCTGGGCAGGCAGCTCGGCTGCGGTGGATTGCTTGCTTCCCTCTGCCGAACACGCATAGGAAAATACAAGCTCAAAGGAGCCAAGGAATTAAAAGACTGGATGGAAGCTGCTCAACCAACTGTCGCTAAAAAAAGAATTCCGGTAAGAACTGCTATGAAAAAGGCAAAGGAACGGGCTAAAGAAAGGAAGAAGATGGTCGTCTCATCTGGTAAACCATCTTCAAAAAAGAAAACGGGATCAAAGAAAAAGCCTGCTGCCAAGAAGGAAAGCAAAGGCAAAAAGAGAAAATAGGCTTCCTTCCGAAAATATATTTTCCAAAACCCTTGACAAGGGGGTGCTGGCGGATTACCTTCGCGCACTTTTAGAAACAGGGAAGGTATAAAAAAAACAGTGAGTATTGAGTACTAAGAAAACTGCCAATCCTTTCCTCATTATACCTAATACTTAATGCTCTCTTTATGAAATTATCCCAGTTCAAGTTCAATTTGCCGAAAGACCTGCTTGCCGAGTATCCTTCCAAACACCGTGATGACGCACGTTTGATGGTGATCCACAGAAAAACTAAAAAAATAGAACACAAACACTTCCGCGACATCATAAATTACTTCGAACCCGGAGACGCTATGGTGGTGAACAACACGCAGGTATTTCCTGCCCGTATGTATGGCAACAAGGAAAAAACAGGAGCGCGCATTGAAGTGTTCCTCCTCCGTGAACTGAACCGCGAAAGCCGCCTTTGGGACGTGCTTGTGGATCCCGCCCGGAAAATCCGAATCGGCAATAAGCTTTACTTTGGGGACAATGAGAATTCTCTCGTAGCCGAGGTGATCGATAATACCACCTCACGCGGAAGGACTCTCCGATTTTTATTTGACGGCCCTTATGAAGAATTCAAAACACTTCTGACCAATCTCGGTCAGACCCCGCTTCCTAAATATATCAAGCGTAAGCCTGAACCACTGGATGTCGATCGTTATCAAACCGTTTTTGCCAAACACGAAGGCGCTGTTGCAGCACCCACTGCCGGCTTGCATTTCAGCCGCGAGTTGGTGCGCAAGCTGCAAATCCGCGGAATTAACTTTGCCGAGCTCACCCTTCACGTTGGCCTCGGAACTTTCCGCCCCATTGAAGTGGAAGACCTTACCAAGCATAAAATGGATTCCGAAGAGATGGAAATTCCTCAAAGTGCAGTAGAGGTGGTAAACGAAGCTAAAAATAAAGGAAAAAAAATATGCGTAGTGGGCACCACCGCCATGCGCGCGGTTGAAACATCGGTTTCTACCACTCAGCGCTTAAAACCCTTCAAAGGATGGACCAATAAATTTATTTTTCCCCCCTTCAATTTTAACATTGCGGACAGCATGATCACCAACTTTCACACGCCTGAATCTTCTTTGCTCATCATGGTGTGCGCCTTTGGCGGGTACGATCTGATCATGAAAGCCTACAGGGAAGCTATCAAGGACAAGTACAAGTTCTTTTCGTACGGTGATGCGATGCTGATTTTATAATCAAACGTCATTGTGAGGGAGTCAGCGACCGAAGCACTCTCTCAACTGTTACATGAGATTGCTTCGTCATCCCAAAAGAGATTCCTCGCAATGACGCTCCAATCAACAGACTTTGTCAAAAAGTTTCTTGAAAGTTTTTTAAAAAACAATGTGTTTTCAAAAAAACTTTATTTAGTTTTGCGTTAACGCATTTGACAAAAACTGAAGTAAAGAAAAAATGACAGACATTCCCGGAAAAAAATTCGCCATCATCGTAGCAGGCGGAAACGGCACACGCGCCAACACTCCCGTACCCAAACAATTCATGAAATTAGACGGCAAGCCCGTCATCATGCATGTCATCAGCAAATTTGCCGAAGCAGGGATCAATATCGAGATCATCCTCGTATTAAATAAAGATCAGATACAATACTGGAACGAGCTATGCAAGGAAAATAATTTCAATACAGAAGTGAAAATTGCCGAAGGAGGTGAAAACCGTTTTGAATCTGTAAAAAACGGCATTGCCTTAATTGGAGAAAAAGGAATTGTAGC
>SCSP01000028.1 GCA_004297845.1 Bacteroidota bacterium
CTGGTGGCGGAGCTGAACGATGGAACGGGAGTTATGGAACTTGTTTGGTTCAAAGGCATTAAGTGGGTGGCTCCCAAGCTAAAGCCCGGCACCGAGTTTATTGTGTTCGGAAAGCCGAGCATCTTCAACGGTAAAATAAATATTGCTCATCCGGATATTGATCTTGCCACGGAGGAGAACATGGTGATTGCTAAAAAACTGCAGCCCGTGTATCACACCGGGGAGGAACTAAAATCTAAGTGGCTCGACAGCAAAGGCATCTGGAAACTTCAGCGTACGCTGATAGCGCAGATAAATAAAAACATTCCCGAAACGCTTTCTCAAGAAATAATAAAAAAGTATAACCTGATCTCCCGCGAAGAGGCTTGCACGATCATTCATACTCCCGATAACAACGAGGCGCTGCAGAAAGCGATTTACCGCCTGAAGTTTGACGAACTTTTCTTTTTGCAGCTTCGTTTGCTCCAGATAAAAGGAACGAGAAAAAAAACATACAGCGGTTTGGTTTTTGATAAAGTGGGAACTTATTTCAATGATTTCTATACTGACCATCTTCCGTTCCCTTTGACCAACGCGCAGAAGCGTGTGCTGAAAGAGATCCGTGCTGATATGGGAACAGGCAAGCAGATGAACCGTCTTTTGCAGGGAGATGTGGGCAGTGGAAAAACTATTGTCGCTCTCATGAGTATGCTCATTGCTCTTGGTAACGGATTTCAGGCAAGTATCATGGCGCCAACGGAAATCCTGGCGAATCAGCATTTGAAAAATCTATCAAGGCTATTGGAGAAAACTAATATCACCGTAGCGCTTCTCACAGGTTCCACGAAGCAGAGTGAGCGGGCTTTAATCCACAAAAAACTACAGAGTGGAGAACTGAATATCCTTATCGGAACCCATGCCTTGATCGAAGACGAGGTGAAGTTTGCCAATTTAGGAATGGCGGTAATTGATGAGCAGCATAAATTCGGTGTAGCCCAACGATCTAAACTATGGAGGAAGGGGACTTCTGTGCCCCATGTTTTAGTTATGACTGCCACTCCGATTCCCCGGACTTTGGCAATGACTCTCTATGGCGATCTGGATGTATCCGTCATTGATGAACTTCCTCCAGGGCGCACACCTGTTAAAACAGTACACAGGAGTTATGTCAAGCATCCCGAAGTATTTCAATTCATAAAACAGCAAATACAGAAAGGCAGACAGGTGTATGTGGTGTACCCGATCATTGAAGAGTCAAAAACATTGGATTATAAAAATCTGGAAGAAGGGTTCGAACTGGTAAAAAAGAATTTTCCCGCTCCCGACTTTAAGTTAGGAATGGTTCATGGAAGATTGAAACCAAAGACAAAAGAAGAACAAATGAAAAATTTTGCTTCCGGAGAAACAAATATTTTAGTTGCCACCACCGTGATCGAAGTAGGAGTGGATATCCCAAACGCAACACTCATGATCATTGAAAGTGCGGAGCGTTTCGGACTTTCCCAATTGCACCAGTTGCGGGGCAGGGTAGGGCGGGGAGCCGAAGAATCTTTTTGCATACTCATGACCAAATATGAACTTTCCAGCGATGCCCGCATACGCATGGATACTATGGTACGCACAACCGATGGTTTTGAAATTGCTGAAACCGACCTTCGCCTCCGCGGACCCGGTGATATGGCTGGCACGCAGCAAAGCGGCATCCTTGATTTTAAAATTGCGGATATCTCGCGGGATTCTCAACTGCTCCAGTACACACGTGGTATTGCCGGGGAACTTTTGCAAAATGACCCTGAACTCACACAGCCCGGGAATGTGCCCATCCTCTCCGAACTCAACCGCATCAAAAAAGCAAAACCTTACTGGGGGAGAATTAGTTAATCCAAATTCCTTGCGGCTACTTGATCTTCAGTTCCACCCTGCGGTTCATCTGCCTGCCTTCGTCCGTATCGTTGGAGGCAACGGGATTTTCCTTTCCGTACCCTTTCGAGGAGATGCGGGTCTTGGCAGTGCCCTTTTTAACTAAGTATTCCATCACAGCCTTGGCACGGGCGTTTGAAAGCTTGATGTTGGATTTGTCATCTCCTTTATTATCAGTATAGCCTGCCACTTCAATATTAATATCGGGCCTGCCCTTAAGGAACTTGGTGACTTTGTCCAACTCAACAGTAGATTCTTTTTTAATTTTTGATTTATTGGAATCAAAGAACAGATTCTTCAGCACGATCGTACTTCCGCCAGCTATTGGCTGCAGCGCCACATTCTTCTCAACGGAAGCATAGGAGTTATCTTTGGGCATGTTCACATTCTCCGAATACATCAGATATCCTTCTGATTCGTAAGACAGGTTATAATTCTGTCCACGCTTCAGCACAAATGTGTATTCCCCATTTACCGCACTTTTGAAAGTGCCTGCTGATTTACCACTTGAATTGTCAACTACATTGATGGTAACATTTTTCACAATTTTATTTGACTTATTGGTTACTGTTCCGTAAACACCAATGGTTCCCAATTCCTTCCTTTCCAGACGAACATCCTTCAGGATGAATACCATTTCAGTTTCCATATATTCTTTTCCTGGGTCAACTTTATGCTTATTCGTAACCGCGTGAAATCCATCTGCCGTATAGGTAATTTTGTATGTTTTGCTATGCGGAAGAATGAAAAGATAGCGCCCGGTTTGAGGATTTGGCAGGTAATTGCCCACCATATCATCTGTATTCGCATCCAGAATGGTTATGGAAGCGCCCGGAGGCACTTTTCCAAAATCATCCACTATGTTTCCGCGCAGCACAGTAAGTTTTGATTCTTCCCGTTCAGGAAATGTAAGCATGTAAATATCATTATCGCCATAACCACCGGTGGAAGCAGAAGAATAATAGGCTCTCTTTTTATCAATGGTAGGAACGAAGAACAGATCATCGCCTGTTGTGTTTACAGGATAGCCCATGTTCACAGGTTCTGACCATCCGCCATAAATACCCGTATCCATAAAATTACTGTGGAAGATATCAAAGCCCCCAATGCCTTTATGTCCTCGTGATGAAAAATACAGGCTGTTGCTGCCGGGTTGAAGAAAGGGGGAGTCTTCCTCGTATGGGGAATTAATATTGGGTCCCAGGTTCATGGCTTTGCTCCACTCGCCTGTGGGCAGTTTTTTACAGCGGTAAATATCGCGGCCTCCGAACCCGCCCGGCCGGTTGCTGACAAAATAAAGCGTGTTGCCATCTGCGGATAAGGTTGCGTGCGTTTCCCAGTATTTGCTGTTCACATCGCCTTTCACTTTTTCAGGCACGGACCAGTTGTCGCCCTGAAAACTGGTGATATAAATACTTCCGCTGTCCTCATCATCTTTATAAATAAAAAGTATCTGCCCGTCTACCGAAGTCCCGATGGTGGCTTCGTGCCCGGAGGTGTTGATGGGAGCGCCCACATTTTTTGCCGGCTGCCAGCCTGTTTCATCTTCCATTCTGTAAGAAACGTATATGTCTTCAAAATACTTGCCGTCATCATCTGTTTTACCGCCTATATTTTCCGGCCTGCGGGAGGTGTAAAAGAGAAAGGATTCATCGGCAGAAAGGACAGGTGAATAATCCGCATAAGGACTGTTGATTTCCGCGCCAAGGTTTTTAATGAGCATGTTCACCGGATTGGCGGTAAGTTCTTTGGCGTACTTACAGGTCTGTATTTTGTAATCTACGTATGTAATATAGAATTTATTCTTGATGATGAAAGGCATAAATTTCCTATAAGCCTCTATCGCGTCATCGAAACGAAAATTACGGTGATAGGCTTCTCCGAGGTATAGAAAGGAGATGAAGGGCGCTTTATCTTCTTTAAATGAATTGTCTTTCGTATTGACAGATGCAGTAGCCACAGCAGACTCAAGATAAACAATAGACTTGCTGTACTCGGAAGCAGAATTCAGGTAACAAAGTCCAAGTTTAAAATTCCAGCTGCCGTTCTTATAATTGAACGCGATGAGTGAATCATAATACGGAAGGGCTTTTTCATAATTCTCGTCCATCATATAGGCTTCTGCCTTGTCGAATATCGCTTTGTAATTGATCTTGTAGGTTGTGTCTTTTTGTGTCCTTTTTGTTTTCGCTTTCTCCTCAGGTGCCGGCTCTTGTTGAAATTCCTGCTGCGGCTCTTGAGAAAAAGCGGAAACCGGCAATATCAATAAGAGTGAAAAGGAAAACGCATAAAGTAACTTTGCAATGAGGTGTTTCATTATTTTTATCGGATTATTAGTATCATTCGTATGAGTTGCATATTGGCATATTACCTAAATAATTCTGTTAATATCAAATTTTTCTAAATAGTCAGACACTCTTTTCAGAAAACTACCCCCCAGCATCCCGTCCACCACCCGATGGTCGTAAGAAAGCGAAAGGAACATCATGCTGCGAATTACGATAGAATCCCCGAACTCCGTTTCAATAACCACCGGTTTTTTCTTGATCAGGCCGGTTGCCAGGATTGCCACCTGGGGCTGATTGATGATTGGGGCGCCCATCAGGCTTCCGAACCCGCCCACATTTGTGAGGGTGAATGTGCCTCCCTGTGCCTCATCGGGAACCAACTTATTGACACGTGCCCGCGTGGCAAAATCGTTTACAGATTTTGTAAGTCCTAGCAAATTCAACCGGTCTGCATTTTTAATTACGGGTACAATCAAATTTCCGGAAGGAAGGGCAGTTGCCATGCCTATATTGATATTCTTTCGGACAATGATCCTGGTACCATCCACCGAAACATTCATCATCGGGAAATCTTTAATGGCATTAACCACCGCCTCCACAAACACCGGGGTAAAGGTTATTTTTTCTCCTTCCCGCTTTTCAAAACCGCCTTTGATCCTATCCCTCCACTTCACAATATTGGTAACATCGGCCTCTGCATACGAAGTAACATGCGGGGAAACGCGCTTGCTCATCACCATGTGTTCGGCAATGAGTTTGCGCATGCGGTCCATTTCTATGATCTCATCACTACTTGAAGCCCATCCCGACCCTCCTCCCGAAGGGAGGGAGTTTGAGCGCGCAAACTGAGCTGCGCTCGCAACCTTCGGTTGTCCTTCGGGGAGATAAGAGAGGGACTTTTCTTTTTTTCTATCCGGAAGGTAAGAAAGTATATCCTGCTTGGTCACCCGTCCGTCTTTTCCAGTGCCCGGCATTGCATCCAGTTCGGCTATTGAAACTCCTTCCGCCCTTGCTATGTTGCGCACCAGCGGAGAATAAAACTTACCCGGTAACGATGCTCTCGGAACAGATGCGGTTTCCAAAACAGGCTTGGCACCCACGAGGCCTCCGTTGACAGGGGTTTTGACTGCGGAAGGTGTAGGAGTATCTATCGTTGTTTTCACTGAACTATCTGCCGAGGTTGAAATAACTGCAATGGCTTTTCCAACCTGCACCACTTCACCTTCCTTAAAAAGTTTTTTGATGAGTGTTCCTTCAGAAACAGAAGGTATCTCGGAATCCACTTTATCAGTGGCGATCTCTAAAATAGGCTCGTCCAGGGCAATTTTATCGCCCTCGTTCTTAAGCCATTTGATGATGGTGGCTTCATGAACGCTCTCTCCCATTCTGGGCATTATCAGCTCAAGCTGTGCCATAAATCGTAATTCGTCTTTTTAATGCGGGGTGAAGATAGAAAAAAAATGAAAAAGCAAATAAATAATAAGGAATACCGGCTTAAACAGTGGCTATTACCTTCAGTTCTATTGCGATTGGGGTGGGCAAACAATTTATTTCAAGCGTTGTTCTGCAAGGAGCGTTATTGGAAAAATACTCAGCCCAAAGCTCGTTATATTTAGGAAAATCGTCCTTCATATTTGTCAGGTAAACCGTAACATCCACGATCTTATCCCAGCTGCTTCCGGCCTCTTCCAGAATATATTTCACATTCCTGAATACACTGTGGCACTGCGCTTCTATATCATACGAAACGATCTGTTCTTTTTCATTGAGTTCAACTCCGGGAATTTTTTTACTCCCTCTTTCGCGGGGACCGACACCGGAAAGAAACAACAGATTTCCTACCTTCCTCGCATGAGGGTACAACCCAACAGGCTCCGGTGCTTTTGAAGAGTTAAATTTATCCGACATGTTATGATTTTGTTTGCTAAGGTAGAATATTCACCGATGCTGCAACAAAGAACAATGTGGAAAAAATCTTGTTTCTATCAGGAATAAAAATATAAATTTGCCCGTCTTGATTATTTCCAGACGCATTTATGCAATCGAACTCCTCCGGCTCAAAATATTCTCACAAGAAAAACCTGAAATTTTCTGATGATGCGCTTGCGCTTGCTCAGAAAATAATGAAAAGGTATCCCGAAGGAAAGCAGAAGTCAGCCATACTTCCCGTCTTACACATTGCCCAAACTGAATTTGACGGTTGGCTGAGCGTGGAAACAATGGATTACGTGGCTTCTATCCTTAACATCCAACCGATAGAAGTTTATGAAGTGGCTTCTTTTTATTCCATGTTCAACCTTAAACCGGTAGGCAAGTGTGTGATCGAAGTTTGCAGAACAGGACCTTGCTGGCTGATGGGCGCGGAAGATTTGGTGAAGTTCATCGAAAAAAAATTAGGGATAACGGAAGGACAAACAACTCCCGATGGAATGTTCACACTGAAAACAGTAGAGTGCCTTGCATCCTGCGGAACCGCACCCATGATGCAGATCGGAGAAACTTATCACGAGAATTTAACTTTTGATAAATGCGGAACTATTTTGGATGAGTATAAAAATAAAGGAGAGCAGGTTTCTCACTTTAGAACAGAAAGAATTAAACATCATAGCGATATACATCAGTAGGACAATAGACAGTAAACAGTAGACAAAAAAACCTTTGCGGTCTTTGCGCCTTTGCGAGAAACCAAATGAGCAAACAGCTATTAATAAACGACCTCGACAAACCGGGCATCCAGTCCTTCTCGGGCTACAAAGCCAACGGTGGATATTCCGCTCTTGAAAAATCGCTGAAGATGAAGCCTGAGGAGATCGTTGAGGAAGTAAAAAAATCCGGTCTGCGTGGAAGAGGCGGAGCAGGATTCCCTACCGGGATGAAGTGGAGTTTCATTGCAAAACCTCCGGGTGTTCCCCGTTATTTGGTTTGTAATGCCGATGAATCCGAGCCCGGAACATTCAAAGATAGGTTCTTAATGGAAAAGAAACCGCACCTGCTCGTGGAGGGAATGATTATTTCTTCTTTTGCGTTGGGCGCAAATACTTCATACCTATATATAAGAGGGGAAATGATGTATGTGTACCACATTCTTGAAAAAGCAATTCAGGAATGTTATGATGCGGGACTTTTAGGAAAAAATATTTTAGGAAGTGGCTATGATCTTGACTTATATGTTCACTGCGGAGCAGGCGCTTATATCTGCGGAGAGGAAACCGGATTGATCGAATCTCTCGAAGGAAAAAGAGGAAATCCCCGCATCAAACCTCCTTTCCCTGCAATAAAAGGCGTTTGGCAATGCCCTACTGTTGTGAATAATGTCGAAACTCTCGCTGCCGTTGTTCCCATTATCAATATGACCGGTGATGAGTATGCTAAAATAGGGATCGGGAAATCTACCGGCACCAAATTAATTTCTGCTTCAGGGCACATCAATAAACCGGGCGTTTATGAGATCGAACTCGGGGTTCCGGTGGAAGAATTTATTTACTCGGATAAATACTGCGGAGGCATACTCAACGGAAAAAAATTAAAAGCAGTTGTTGCCGGAGGATCTTCTGTGCCGATTCTTCCTGCAGAACTTATTTTGAAAACCGCAAAAGGCGAACCGCGTTTAATATCTTATGAAAGTTTAAGCGATGGGGGATTTGTAACAGGCACCATGCTCGGATCAGGCGGATTTATTGTGATGGATGAAGATACCAGCATTGTAAAAAACCTCTGGAACTTTACGCGCTTCTATCATCATGAAAGCTGCGGACAATGCTCTCCATGCAGAGAAGGTACAGGGTGGATGGAAAAAATATTGCACAAGTTTATTGAAGGTCATGCCACCATGAAAGACATTGACCTGCTTTGGGACATACAAGGAAAAATTGAAGGCAAAACAATTTGTCCGCTTGGCGAAGCTGCTGCTTGGCCTGTGGCTGCAGCAATCAGGCATTTCAGAAGTGAGTTTGAAGAATATGTGAAGAATGGGAAGAAGATGGTGGATGTGAAGCATTATTATCGGATTAATAAATTACAAGAGGCATAATATGATTAATGCAATAATTAAAAATAATCTTGAGAAAATTTCATCCTTATGTAAACACCATAAAGTAAAAGAACTTTATGCATTTGGTTCCGTAACACGGGAGGATTTTAAAGAAAACAGCGATGTTGATTTCTTAGTCGATTTTGATAATATGCCAGTCCTTGAGTATGCGGATAATTATTTTGACTTAGCTGACGAACTTGAAAATATATTGCACAGAAAAATAGATTTAGTAACACAGAAATCATTAAGGAATCCTGTGTTTATTCGCGTGATAAATCGCACAAGAATTCCGGTTTATACAGCATGAAGGAAGAAACTGAAAAATACCTGACAGATATTGACATGTGCATAGCGCGGATTGAAAAACATATCAGCAACTGCAAATCATATCCTGATTTTGAAGAAAATATAACTGTGGTTAAAGCCATTGAACGAGAATTTGAAATTATCGGAGAAGCACTGCGAAAGATGAGAGACATTGAACCAAACATTGCTATTTCCAGCTACAAAAAAATAATTGGACTCAGAAATCTTATTGCTCATGCGTATGATCTGGTAGAGGCATCCCAATTGTGGGGAATTATTATTAATCATCTTCCTAAATTAAAATCCGAGGTGGATCAACTGTTGAAAAAATAAAACATTTCAGAAATGAGTTTGAAGAGTACGTGAAGAATGGAAAGAAGATGGTGGATGTGAAGCATTATTATAGCGCAAATCGGTTTGTCAGAACATAAAATGAGACTTATAAAAAAAATATTCTTAATACTTTTTTTATTGAATCCTCTTTTTGTTTTTTCACAAAAGCATGATAATTTCCCGGATTCCCTTCTCACTATAAACTATTCCCCTTCAGCAGTAGAAAAAACACCCTCTTTTCCTGGTGGAGATTTAGAACTGTTTGAGTTTATAAGAAAAAATTTATCTGTGTCAGGTGTTGGATCCGGAAGATCAGATATGATATGTTATGCAAAATTTACAGTTAGTAAAACAGGAAAACTGAAGCATATTAAAATTTTAAGAAACGACAAGGAGGATGATAAAACTTATAATAAAGAGGCTGTAAGGGTTATTAAAAAAATGCCGAATTGGATTCCCGGGGAACAGCATGGGAAAAAAATTTCTGTAGAATGTACTTTACCAATTAAATTTCACTTCGGGAGTTTGCTTTAGAAAACTTATGAAATCCGAAAATCTCTAATGGTAAAATAAAAAAGAGAATAAAAATGTCACGAGTAACGATAGACGGCAAAACAATTGAAGTTCCGGAAGGAACAACGATCCTGAATGCCGCGCGCATGATTGGAGGAGATATTGTGCCTCCGGCAATGTGCTATTATTCAAAATTGGAAACCAGCGGTGGTTATTGCAGAACCTGTTTGGTAAAAGTTTCCAAAGGTTCGGAAAAAGATCCTCGCCCGATGCCTAAACCGGTTCCTTCCTGCAGGCAAACGGTGATGGACGGGATGGTAGTTGAAAATATTACTTCGCCCGAAATTTTAGAAGCAAGGGCAGGAGTTGTTGAGTTCCTTTTAATCAACCATCCATTGGATTGCCCTATCTGCGACCAGGCGGGAGAATGTCATTTGCAGGATTTAGGGTACGAACACGGCAAAATGAAAACGCGCTACGAGTTCAAGCGCAGGGAATTTGAAAAAATTGATATAGGTGATAAAATAAAATTGCACATGACCCGCTGCGTTCTCTGTTACCGCTGTGTGAAAGTCGCTGAGCAATTATGCCCAAGCAGAGTGCATGGAGTTATTGGTCGCGGAGATGTGGCGGAAATTTCCACTTATATACAACACGCAGTTGACAACGAGATGAGCGGAAATATGATTGATGTTTGTCCGGTGGGTGCGCTGACAGATAAAACTTTCCGTTTCAAATCACGCGTTTGGTTCACCAAACCTGTGGATGCACATCGCAAATGCGAAAAATGTGCAGGTAAAGTACGTTTGTGGTATAAAGGAGGAGAAGTGCTTCGCGTTACTGCCAGAAAAGATCAATACGGAGAAGTAGTTGACTGGATATGTAATTCCTGTCGCTACGATCACAAAAAAACAAGCGATTGGGTAATTGATGGTACATCTAAAATTGACCATCACTCTGTAATTTCAGCAAATCACTACGAAACTTCCGGTGCTTTGGCAAGTTTAAAAGCGGATATTACCAGGCAGCAAAGACAACTCGAAGGAAACGACATGAAGCTAAAGGAAGGTTCAATGAACCCTAATAACCAGTAGACAGTAAACAATAGCCAGTAAACAAGGAACAGCCAAAACAAAGAAAAAATGTTATTCAAAGAACTTACCGTATATAAGAAGGCATTTTCACTGGCAATGGAACTATTTGAAATTTCAAAAAACTTTCCTTCTGAAGAAAAGTACGGGCTGACATCACAGATCCGAAGATCCTCTCGCTCTGTCTATAGTTGCATCGCGGAAGCTTATAGGAAAAGAATGTTCGAGGCGCATTTTGTAAGTAAAAGTACGGATGCGGATATGGAAAACAGTGAAACAAGTGTTTGGATAGATACTGCATTTGCGTGCAATTATATAAATGCAGAAACGAAAAATAAACTCTCAAACCAAGTTGAAGAAATTGGAAGGATGGTAAATCATATGATTGAGAATCCGGAAAAATATTTAAGAAAAGAGGATAAAATAATTGCTCAACAATAATTTGGCTGTTAATTTGCCTACCGAATACTGTCTATTGTATACTTGTATTAATATGGATATGCAAACTGAAATAATATACAAATCAATCCTGGCACTGGCTGTCTTTGGAATTACGTTGTTTATTGCAATGTACTCTACTTATGCGGAAAGAAAAATTGCTGCATTCCTGCAAGACAGACTTGGTCCCAATCGTGCCGGACCTTTTGGAATTCTGCAACCATTAGCAGATGGAGTCAAGATGTTCATGAAAGAAGAAATGATCCCGGAGGTATCGAATAAATTTCTTTTCATACTTGGTCCCTCTATTGCAATGCTCACTTGTTTGATGACGGGAGCAGTAATTCCATGGGGAAGTTCCATCACCATTGCAGGAAATGAATATTCTTTACAAGTCGCAGACATAAACATCGGCATTCTTTATCTTCTTGGAGTAACCTCAGTAGGTGTTTACGGGATCATGATTGGAGGATGGGCTTCGAACAACAAATTTTCATTACTGGGCGCAATACGCGCGTCCTCACAGATGATTTCCTACGAAATTGGTATGGGTTTAAGCATCATTGCTCTTATAATGACCACCGGAACTCTTAGTATTGGTGAAATTGCGGCTCAACAGCACGGAGGGCATTGGAATGTATTTTACCAGCCACTTGGATTTTTAATTTTCATCGTCTGCGCTTTTGCGGAAACCAACCGTGCGCCTTTTGATCTGCCTGAATGTGAATCAGAACTTGTTGGCGGATACCACACCGAATATTCTTCCATGAAACTCGGATTTTATTTATTCGCTGAATACATTAATATGTTTATTTCCTCTGCTGTAATTGCAACACTTTACTTTGGCGGATACAACATGCCTTTTATTGGAAGATTTATTCAGGACCCCAACGCGCTGGCAATAATAGGAAGTGTATTTTTGTTCTGCAAAATATTTTTCTTCATCTTTTTGTTCATGTGGGTGCGCTGGACATTGCCGCGTTTCCGCTATGACCAATTAATGAATCTGGGATGGAAAGGATTGTTGCCTTTGGCAATTTTAAATATTGCGATTACGGGTATTGTAATGTGGTTTACCGGGAAAATTAATTGATAAATGTAACCGCTAATAAATAGAAGCAAGGTCGTTGGAAATACCAAGACGACCTTCGTAAAATGTTAAACTTTAAAAAGAAAATATCGCTAACTTCTTTGGATGAGGAACAAAATATCATTTCAAAAAAAATAAGTGAACTAAAACCGGTAAAGGGATTCTCGCAATTTGTTTTATATGCTATATCTGAACTGTTTGCAAATATTAACGAACACTCTAAAGCAAAAAATGCTTTCATAGAATTGAAAATAGACAAAGAAAAATGTCTGATAAAAATCAGTGACGATGGAAAAGGGCTAAGAAAATCATATAATCAAAACAAAATATATCCCAAAGACGATTTTTCAGCCATCGAATTTGCGTTGAGCGGACTTTCAACAAAAAATTTCAGAGAGCGTGGCTTTGGACTTTATTCCGTTAAAAAACTGGCACTTGCTCTTGGAGGTGAAATGGTTATCGAAAGCGGAAAAGCAAAAGCAACCATTCAAAAAGAAAATATTAAATTCAACCACCTAAAAAAAGACATAAAAGGACTAAGTATTACTCTTAAAACAAATGTTAGAGAAATTAATTTTTATAAGCATATGGAATAATGCAAGTTAAAATACCCATACTCAAAGAATATATTTCATTTAGAAGCGAAGCGAGGAATATTGAATCACGCATTAAAAAGGAATTAAAAAAAAACCACTCGTCTGTTGCTTCTTTGGATTTTTCAGAAGTGGTTTTTATTTCCAGGGGTTTTGCAGATGAGTTATTAAATGTCATTGAAAAATTTGATGGGAACGGAAAAAAAATATTATTTTTTAACATAAAACCTGAAATCAAAAAACTTATTTCGATTGTTAAACAATCAAAAGAAAAAATCAGAAATACAGTTTTATAGTTTTTAATGAAATGCAATCGCTGACAAATAGAAGTAAAGTCGTTGGAAGTACCAAGATGACCTTGATGGAGAGTATCTATCTTCCTGCTATTCTGAATGGCATGATGATCACCATCAAACACTTCTTCAGGAAGAAAGCTACCATACAATACCCTGAAGTAAAACGCGAGTTCGCTCCTGTTTATCGCGGCATGCACGTACTCAAGCGCGATGAGAATGGCGCTGAGCGTTGCACCGCCTGCGGGTTGTGCGCTGTGGCTTGTCCGGCAGAAGCCATCACCATGACATCTGCTGAAAGAAAACCCGGAGAAGAAAAATTATTCCGCGAGGAGAAATACGCCTCCACTTACGAAATAAATATGCTGCGCTGCATCTTTTGCGGTGATTGCGAAGATGCTTGTCCTAAGGAATCTATTTTTCTGACAGACAGACTTGTTCCTTCTGATTCTTTGCGCCAGCGTTTTGTTTATGGAAAAGATTTGTTGGTTGAGCCCATGGAAGAGAACAAACGAATTGATATTTCAAAAAGACAGACAAAAGAAGTATTGGAGTTTAAAAAGAATAAAGAATTGCAACATAATAAACTAATTGAGTAGACAATAGACAGTAAACAGTAGGCAAAGCTTGTCAATTGTCTATTGTGTACTGTCTACTTTAAAATTATGACACTCCATCTTTTTTATTTTTTATCCTTTCTCGCAATTTTGTGTGCACTGATGGTGGTGCTTGAAAAAAATCCTGTTCACAGCGTGTTATACCTGGTTGTTACCTTTTTTGCCATTGCAGGGCATTACATCTTACTCAACGCACAGTTTCTTGCAGCCGTACACATTATAGTTTATGCAGGCGCTATCATGGTTTTGTTCTTGTTCGTGATCATGCTGCTGAATTTGAATAAAGAATCCGAATTTCATAAAAACAATTATGTGAAAGGAGCCGCTGTAATCGCAGGAGGTCTGTTGCTTGTGATTTTGGTAGGCGCTTTGAAAGGAACTGCTTCCCTGCCCGCTCCGGAGGCTTCTGTGGGAGAAATAGGTCTGGTTGAAAATCTTGGTCAGGTTTTATTTAAACAATTTTTACTCCCTTTTGAAATTGCTTCCTTGCTTTTTCTTTCTGCTATGGTGGGAGCCGTCATGTTAGGCAAAAGAGACACTAAATGAGTTCGATACAAACCATACATATAAACCTGTACATCCTGTTAAGCTCGGTGCTTTTCTGTATTGGAGTGATGGGTGTATTGTTCCGGAGGAATGTTATTATTGTTTTTATGTCGATAGAATTAATGCTGAACGCCATTAATCTTTTACTCGTTGCATTCTCTTCCTACTGGAATGATCCTTCCGGACAGATATTTGTGTTTTTCGTGATGGTGGTTGCCGCTGCCGAAGTGGCGGTGGGACTTGCGATATTGATTATGATATACAGAAATACCGGAACAACTGATATTAATGTGTTGAATAAATTGAAAGGATGATTTATAACAAATAACAAATTGCATAAACAAGTATGACTTTCATTAGCTGGCTTATTCCTGTTTTTCCACTCATTGGATTTTTAGTGATTGGATTATTTGGAAGAAAAATAAGTAAAACACTTGTCGGTTTTATTGGCTGTGGCAGTGTATTACTATCATTGATATTGTCAATTGGCGTTTTCATGGATGTAATGGGAAGTTTTGGAATTGGCACTCCAACTGTTTATGATATTTTCAATAAAAACCATGCCTGCACTGTTCCATTATATGATTGGATTTCTTCCGGCAACCTGCATGTATCGTTTGCATTTCTGATTGACCCGCTTTCCTGCTGGTTCTTGCTCATCATCACGGGTGTTGGATTCCTGATTCATGTTTATTCTGTCGGCTATATGCACGATGATCCGGATTTTTCACGCTTCTTCTCTTATTTAAACCTTTTCATCTTCTTTATGTTATTGCTAGTGCTGGGCGATAGTTACCTCACCCTGTTCGTGGGATGGGAAGGTGTTGGGCTTTGTTCGTATCTGCTCATCGGCTTCTGGTTCAAGAACAACGAGTATAACAAAGCAGCCAACAAAGCTTTCATAATGAACCGGATTGGTGATTTGGGCTTCCTGCTTGGCATCATTCTTATCTACGTCACCTTCGGCAGCATTCGTTACACCGAAGTGTTTGATGTGGCAAATTCATTTCCCGCAAGTCAGCCGGTAATAATTGCGATCACACTTTTACTTTTTGTGGGAGCTGCCGGAAAGAGTGCACAAATCCCGCTTTACACCTGGCTGCCCGATGCAATGGCGGGTCCCACTCCTGTTTCTGCACTCATACACGCAGCCACGATGGTTACGGCAGGTATTTACATGATTGCCCGTTCTAATATTCTTTACACACTGGCCCCTGTTTCGATGGACCTAGTTGCAGGAGTGGGATTGTTCACTGCGCTTTTTGCTGCAACTATTGGTTTGTTTCAAAACGACATTAAGAAAGTTCTCGCTTATTCTACGGTGAGTCAGCTTGGCTATATGTTTCTTGGACTAGGAGTTGGGGCGTACACCGGTGCAGTTTTTCACGTAACCACACATGCATTCTTCAAAGCGCTGTTGTTCCTGGGAGCAGGAAGCGTTATTCACGCTATGAGCGGTGAACAAGACATACGTAACATGGGCGGACTGAAAAAATATTTGCGCATCACGTTCATCACATTTGCGCTTGGCACTATTGCAATTTCAGGAATGCCTCCTTTCTCAGGATTCTTTTCAAAGGATGAAATTCTCGGATATGCATGGAATTACAATAAATTTTTCTGGTTGATGGGCGTGCTTGGCTCGGTGATGACCGCCTTTTATATGTTCCGTTTGTTCTACCTGATCTTTTACGGAAAATTCCGCGGAACAGAAAAGCAGCAACATCATTTGCATGAATCCCCAATGACAATGGCAGTTCCATTGATAATCCTTGCAGCGCTGTCTGTAGTCGGTGGATTTATAGGATTCCCCGAAGTGTTTGGCGGGAATCATTGGCTGCATGAATATTTCTATCCTGTTTTTAAAGATTCATATAATAATCTTAATTATCACGCTTCCCTCCCTTCACACTCCACCGAAATAATATTGATTCTCTTTGCTGTTGCTGCGGCAGGCGCTTCCATAACTGCTGCCTGGTATTATTATAAAAAGAAAGAAAATCTTCCTGCCAAAGATGGAGACAATATCAATCCGGTTCAAAAAACGATATACAACAAATATTACATGGATGAGATTTATGCAACGCTGTTCATGAAACCTATTGACCGGCTCTCTGAAAAGTTGCACCAAATTATTGAACTCAAAGGAATTGACCGTATCGTGAATTTTTTCGGAGAAGGCGTAATCTGGATGAGCGGACAAGCACGTTTGCTTCAAACAGGGTACACGGGATTTTACATTTTTGCGATGGTTATTAGTATAATATTGATATTGTTTTATAAACTGGTATAGCCACAGATTACACAGATTGTCACAGAAAAAATCTGTGCCGAATCAGTGAAATCAGTGGCAAAGAAATATGATAACGCTTTTACTCATTCTCTTCCCTATTCTAGCAGGCCTGCTTGTGCTTGTAAGTGGCAATGCGCTTGCGAAGAAGATCGCGTTTTCTGCTTCGATCATAGAATTGGCGATCTCCGCGTTTGCATTATCTCAGTTCCGGATCAATGATACGGCCCAGTTCATGTGCAATGCTCCCTGGATACCTTCTCTCGGCATACATTTTAAAGTGGCGATGGATGGGATAAGCATTCTGCTTGTGCTGCTCACAACCGTTTTAGTTCCTTTAATTATTCTTTCACGCCCATCCCCAACCCTTCCCGAAGGGAAGGGAGCCCTCTCCCCCTCGGGGAGAGTTGGAGAGGGGTCCTTTTACTTCATGGTCTTATTCATGCAGTCTGCTCTCATTGGGGTGTTCACTTCGATGGACGGATTTCTGTTCTATATTTTCTGGGAACTGGCATTGATCCCGATCTGGTTCATCTGTCTGCTATGGGGGGGAGAAGATCGCGCGCGCATCACCTTTAAGTTCTTTGCCTATACGCTGGCCGGTAGTTTATTGATGCTGGTCGCGCTTGTATATGTGTATTTGCAAACTCCCCTCTCCTTGGGAGAGGGTCCGGGGGTGAGGTCCTTCGACATCCAATCCCTATATGAAGCAGGGGCAAGTCTATCATCTGCAGAACAAACATGGATCTTCTGGGCATTATTTATTGCATTCGCAATCAAAATGCCCGTATTTCCTTTTCATACCTGGCAGCCGGATACATACACCAACGCTCCCACCCAAGGAACCATGCTTCTTTCAGGCATCATGCTCAAGATGGGAACGTACGGGCTTATCCGATGGTTGCTGCCAATGGCACCTTTGGGAGTTCAGGAATGGGGAAACACAGCAATGATTCTCTCCATTGTTGGAATATTATACGCTTCTGTCATCGCTATCATGCAAAAAGATTTTAAGCGGCTGATTGCCTATTCATCCATTGCTCATGTGGGATTAATTTCCGCAGGAATATTTTCTCTTACCGTTCAGGGATTGCAGGGAGGAATGATGCAGATGCTTGCACACGGAATAAATGTGGTAGGATTATTTTTTGTGGTGGATATTTTATTTAACCGTACAAACACATCTGAAATTCCCAAACTCGGAGGCATCCGGAACATTACGCCCTGGTTTGCCACCCTATTCATGGTTGTGCTGCTGGGAAGCGTTGCGCTGCCGTTAACGAATGGTTTCGTGGGCGAATTTTTGCTTCTCAACGGAATTTACCAGTACGATGCAGGTATGGCAGCGTTTGCCGGTCTCACAGTAATTCTCGGAGCCGTGTATATGTTTCGCGGTTATCAAAAAATCATGCTCGGAGAAACAAATTCTCTAACCTCCGCATTCACAGACCTTACTTTCAATGAAAAAGCAGTTCTGATACCCATTGTAATTTTAATTATTGCGATGGGCGTTTACCCGAAACCTGTTTTAGATATTGCCGAACCGGCTGTAATGAGAATTTTAAATATAATTCATCCATAAATAAATACAGAATGACGAACATTCGAACATTCTTTATCTTTTATTCCGCGCAATGAAGATATTGTACATATTAACCGGACTGGGCGTACTCGCAATGCTGGCAGAGATATTTCGTTTCAAGAAATTTTTGTTCCCTAAAGTATTGCTCGGCTTATTACTTGCTATTGCAGCAGCCGTATGGGATTGGAATACCAACATCCATTACTACAACAACATGCTCACGTTCGATAATTACGCGTTGTTGTTTTCGATCGTGATCTGCGCTACGGCTTTTTTATGGGTTCTTTCCTCGCAGGATTTTTTCAGCAACGCATCCAACCAAACAGATTACTACGCACTTTCTCTTTTTGCTCTCTGCGGTGCGGTCATCATGGTATCCTACACCAATCTGCTGATGCTTTTTCTGGGTATTGAAATACTTTCCATTCCTATTTATGTTTTAGCAGGAAGCCGGAAAGATGATCTCTCCTCCAACGAATCGGCTTTGAAATATTTTCTGATGGGTGCTTTTGCCACCGGATTTCTTTTATTTGGAATTACGCTGGTCTATGGTGCCTGCGGTACGTTTGACCTGGGCGTGCTTGGAACGTATATAGGTTCTCCCGAATCCATAACCTCCTGGAGAGGCCCTGGTGGAGAAACCTTGCTCTTTGCAGGAATATTACTGATACTCATCGGCATGAGTTTTAAAGTCGCTGCTGTTCCATTCCATTTCTGGACTCCGGATGTGTATCAAGGCGCTCCCACTCCGGTAACAGCGTTCATGTCCACCATTGTGAAAACGGCCGCCTTTGCAGCCTTCCTGCGCCTGTTCATGTCTTGTTTTGTCGGATACGCAAGCCTGTGGAATGATATTATCTGGACTCTTGCAGCGCTTTCCATACTGCTCGGCAACATCACTGCCGTTTACCAGAGCAATGTGAAACGCATGCTCGCCTACTCCGGCATTTCGCATGCGGGATACATGATGCTCGCTATTCTTACCAGCGGAGATATGTCGTCCGGAGCGGTGCTTTATTATTCTGCTGCATATTCGGTGGCGAGTATTGGAGCGTTTGCGGTATTGGCAATCGTGGAACAACACACCCCATCCCTACCTTCCCCAAAGGGGAAGGAGGAAGGCGTGCAACCCTCTCCCTTTGGGACTGCCGGAGGCAGGGAGCGAAGCTCGGGAGGGGGTGGTATTGATTCATTCACCGGTTTATCCAAACGCAATCCGCTTTTGGCATTTTCCATGACCATCTCCATGCTTTCTCTGGCAGGCATTCCTCCGCTTGCAGGATTCTTTGGAAAATATTATTTGTTCTCCTCTGCATTGCAAAGCGGTTATGTTTGGCTGGTGCTTATTGCTGTACTTGGCTCGCTGATCGGAGTGTATTATTATCTGAAGGTGATCATAAAAATATACAGCCCACCCCAACCATCCCAAAGGGATGGCGATGAGTCTTCCAAACTCCTCTCTTTTGGACAACCGAAGGTTGCGAGCGAAGCTCTTGGGTGGAGCATTACAATCCTTATCTTCCTCACCATCGCTCTCTCTCTCCTGCTCGGCATTTTTCCGGATTTGATTATCAGGTTGATTTAAGTTTTCCACAATCCCCCATCCTTATTAATGGTTTCTTTTTTTGGTTTAATTTAGTCGCTCTATGTCAGCGCAAAAAGTGGGTGAGGAATTAGAAAAATTCAAGGAGTATCTCAGGAGCGAAAGCAACGAAGATGCTAAGAGGCATTTGCTTTATCCCTTATTCAAAAAACTTTTCAAGGATAAATTCAAAATTGAATCGGATACGTATGGCGCGGATATATATGTAGAAGGGCAATTAATTGTTGAAGCAAAATCTGACCAGGCGCAATGGCTGGAAGGATTTTATCAGGCATTACACTACCACAAAAAATTCGGGCTTTCTTACAACACCATTATTGTGGTGGCGCATAAATTTATTGCCATCTGGAAATTGAACAAACTCCCTGAGTATGCCACCATACTTTCTTATAAAGCAAACGCACAAGTTGCGCCAAATGCAGTAGGAAAAGAAAACGCAAGACGAACAAGCAACGCGCAAAAAGTTGAGATAAAGGACTCTGCTTTTTACTGGCTCACGCCCAAAGACCTTGAGGGAGATATTTTTTTAGGAGCAAAAAACCTTACCACCGAATCTTTTGAGATCCTTAAAATCCTGAATAATCTTGATTCGGACAGGGTGCAGATTAATACGCACAATTTCATAAATGCGATAGACCACATCAAATCTTATTTTGAACATCCTATTGACGCGGTTCATGCTTTTTATACGATGGTCGCTTATTGGGATATTACTTCCACCGTTGCAGAAACTGAAAACGGAGAACTCAGAGTGGTTGGTTTCAAAGGAAACAGAATGAGCGAATCCATAAAAGTATCGCACAAGCATGTAAAAGAATTCAGAAAATATATTGAAACGCAATATGTTTTCACCAATGAAGGAAGCGGATTAACGGTTGATTATTATTTCAGCCGTTTTGATGAAGTGCTGGCGAAGATTGACCCTGAGTATGTAAAGCAACATGGAATATTTTTCACCAACGATAACCTGAGCAAGTTCGCGCTGTGGTTTGTGAAAGAAAACTTTTCCGACAAGTTGGATGAAAATTATATTGTGTTTGACCCTGCCGGAGGTTCAGGCAACTTGGTGAGCAGTTGGCATGGGAAACTCAAACACAAAATTGTTTCTGAATTGCAGCCCGACTTATTAAAGATCATTGAAAGGCGTATGAAGGTTGACCCGTTTCATGTGGAATCGGGGTTTACCATTATTCCGAAAACTTCTGATAATGAAGGGCTGAATTTTCTTGACCGCTCCTCAAAAGATTATTTAAGCACTCTTGAAAGGGAGTTGAAACTGAAAAACATTTCGCTTGACAAGCCGATTGCTTTTCTTTTAAATCCACCCTACAAAAACACCGATGAAAATGTAAAAGCGCGTGAAGAAACTGCATCGCATTACAATATTCATCCTTCCATTATTGAACTCACCGGAGAGGATGCAGGCAAAGAACGCTATCTCGCTTTTCTCGGGCAGATACTGAACATTGCCAAAGAGCAGGTAAATACATACACCAAACTGCATCCGGTGGTTATGATTTTTACGCCAACATCATGGCTGATACCCAGGCCTACTTATATTGCGTTCAGAGAAAAATGGGACAAGCATTTTAAATTTCACAGCGGGTTTTTGGTTACAAGCAACGAATGGTTTAAGTTAGATGGCAAGTGGCCGCTTGCATTTACAATATGGATTTATAATGAAAATGAAAAAGGAAACAACAACACCGTTAAAGTGCTGGACCTTACAGAACTTGAAAAACAAAGTTTGAATATTAACTGGAACACCGATGAAGAAACAATAAGAAAAGAAATAAAGAAGGTTTTGCGTGGAAAGAAAAATGTGGTGCTTAATAATACGAGAGGGGATATAAGAGATACTTTACCTGAAATAAAAAAAGGCGATAAGATCATTTCTCAAACAAGATATGATTTTAGTACAGCCAAACAAGATAAAGACAAAGACAAACTCGTGAGCGGATTTCCTCTGAAAGATGAAGAAAGACATTTTGTTTTGAAAAGAAAATGCGGAAATCCAGATGGAGAATTTGTTGGGTTTATGGATGATTGTACGCCCGTAAGAGTAAAACAAGATTCGCTCAATAGAATGTCAATAAAACCTGATAGAGTTTGGTTTAGATTAGATACAGTTTTTATAAATCTCAATCAAACAAAAGTATTTAATGGTTGTGCAGACAATAGGAGTTATTGTGGCTATGATTTGCCTTCTGCAAAATCAACCTTCAGTTGGTTTGCAATTACAAAAGCATTAAATGGGGTTTATCCAGTTTGGGCAAACCAATATGATATTTGGTCGCCAAATATTAAAAAGGATTCTGAAAAATACTGGCACTCGCTCTGCTTTGCTTTTGTGCTGGCAGAAAACCGCTGTGTTGTTACAAAGTTTGAAAAAGACAATCCTGTAAAAGGCGCTCCCGAAGTTTTTGTAGATAACCCGCTTTGTCCCGCCAACAAAGAAAGTTTCTGGAGCAAAGTGTTGGATAAAGAAATTATAAGCAAACCAAGTACAGCAAAAGAATTGGTTGACAAAATCAAAGAACTTTACCGATGCTGGAACTTAAAATATTGCAAAGGAGATTATCTGCGCAGCGTTGGTTTGCAGGATGAACCTTATTTCAAATACTTTGATTATCCCGATTTTCTTACCCCGCACAGCGGCTTAATCCAAATCCGTAAATACGCTGAACTTGAAGGGAAGGAGGACTTACTTAAACTCTTTAAGGAAATTTCAGAACTCAGCAAAAAGGTAAAGGAGGAGATTTATTGGCTGTTAGTTAATGAGTTTAAATATTTTGAGTGATATTTGTTTAATAATACTTGTTATATTTGCCCTCCTTTCACATGGCTAATTTTCTTTTAAAAAAATCCGATGAAAATGAACAAGCAGCAGTATTATTAGAAGGTAAAACATGGTTTGCTCCAAGTGTTCATTGTTCTTATTACTCATGCATTCAAGCCCTCATATATCTCTTAATGGAAAAAAGAGATAAAAAAATTAATAGCGCAGAACTGAAATCGGAATTTGATGAATGGAAAAGAAGTCCTTTTAATCGAAAAGGAGGTTCTCATGTATTCTATATTCAAACCGTAAAGTATCTTCTGAAAAAAAATGGGAAAGAGGATAAGGTAAAAGATTATAATAAAATCTTCTCCTTGCAAGGTTATAGGGAAAAATCAGATTATATGCCGGAAGATATAACACCCACAGAATGTACTGAGGCAAAAAAGATTCGTGATAATTTTGTTCGTGATATAAAAAATGTTTTTGGGATATGAAACAAGTTGAGTATTTAATTAATAGTTTACAGAAATCAGGTATTTCTGAAATAACGAGTGCTTTGCATGAATTTCATGATGAATCGGGAGTGCATTTTGTGAAAATTATTCCGACTGAGATTGTGGATGGAGATTCTTATGACTATGAGTTATCAAAAATTATTATTGATTTTGAAGATACATTTCAAGGAGAGATGCTTTGTTTTCTTGGAGAAACCTCATTAACTCAGTTAGAAAACCCTGTTGAATTAATTAGTCAGAAAGGTACTGTAAAAATTCAAGTTGGTAGCGTTATCTATACCGGTGAACAATTAAA
Organism: Bacteroidota bacterium; assembly: GCA_004297845.1. Classification (GTDB taxonomy): domain Bacteria; phylum Bacteroidota; class Bacteroidia; order Palsa-948; family Palsa-948; genus Palsa-948. Next base: position 23,108 of record SCSP01000028.1, read on the forward strand.
ACATAATGTGTTCAATTCGGGAACAGGACCCAATCCTGAATTAATTACTATTGGCGTTTTACCCCCAATCAATACTCAAACATCCCGTATTATATGTTTTTTCTCTGAAGGGGATAATGTACTTGCTAATTCTTGGAAAGTGGCAGAGCCCTCAGCAAAATATGGAATTACTAATGAAGATTCTGAAAATTATTATAATCAAGCAGCATAATATATGGAAGACGCAGGAAAATCCGGATATAAGGTGTTAAGCATTCTTCTTTTAGAATCCTCATTCAAAAGAGAATCCAACATTGATTTCAGCAAGCAACTTGACAACCATGTTGAAGTTAATACCAATTATGGTGTAGTTTCCAATAACCAACTGATTTGTGTTGTTGATTTAAAATTCAGTTCAACAATAGGAAAAGAAAAAGTTATTGAATCGGCAATTAAGATGACGGGGTTATTTGAAAAAGTTGGAAACCCTGGTATAGCCGATGAAAAATTTGGTAAAATAAATGCACCTTCAATAATATTTCCTTTTATCAGAGAACATTTGGCTTCTTTGTCTTCAAAAGCAATAAACCAACCTATACTATTACATCCGGTTAACTTCGTTGCAATGGCTGAGCAACAACAAAAGTAATTATCTTGCTTTAAGGAGTTAAATTCTTAAATTTTTCACTACTAAAACAACCAAACTACTTTTTAGCATATTTCTGTGCCTTTCTTACGCGCGATTTGCACTTCGTGCGTGAGTAAACCGTAAGTTGGCGGGTACATGGGCTTACTGAAGCGGATAGATTGATGAAGGCGGGATAAACCGATATTAAAATAATACCATTGAAAATCAGCGAAATAAGCAATGGGGTGTTATAAATCATGCATAGATGCGTATGTATATCATATACATTATGTATGTTTGCCGTAACAGTACTCGCCACGCTACCCATTCAGATCAGCGTCCCAGGGCGAGTCTTTTGCTTTTATAGGGGTACATAATGATCTATAATAAACCATCCATAATCATTGCTCAGCAAATCGCTCAACTTAAAAGCAGGGGATTAATCATTGGGGACGAACCGCTTGCAGAACATTTTTTGAAAACCGTAAGTTACTACCGTTTGGCTGGTTATTGGTGGCCTATGCAGGCGGATAAAATCACGCACTCTTTTAAACCAAACAGCACTTTTGAAAATATTATTGCCATTTATAATTTCGACAGGGAGTTGCGAATTCTTTTATTTGATGTGATTGAACGCATTGAAATTGGTTTCAGAACAAAACTTATCTATCATCTTTCTCATGAACTTTCGCCATGGTGGTTTGAGGACTCATCTGTTTTTAAAAATGCAGTGGAACATACGGAGACATTACTTTCTATAGACAGAGAATTAAAACAGACTAAAGAAGTTTTTATAAAAGAGCATTATAAAAAATATCATACCGATACACGAAGACCACCTGCATGGAAAACGCTTGAAATAGCAAGCTTGGGTAATCTTTCAAAACTTTACGGCAACTTACAAACGACTATTAAATCTAAAGACATAATTGCAGTTGAGTTAGGGACAGTAAACCATACTTTTTTGCCAAGCTGGCTTCAAGACATAACACAGATACGAAACATTTGCGCTCACCACGGCAGGATATGGAATAAAAACTTACCGGGAAGACCCAAGTTGTTGCCCAAACCTCCCAATCCCTGGGTTGCAAATGTTCCTCCGGTAACGGAACATCACATGTTATATGTACATCTGTGCTGTATGAAATATTTAATGAATGTTATTAGTCACGATAGTGGATTTACTGAAAAACTGAAATCACTATTAACAACATATTCTAACATTGATCCCAAGGCGCTTGGTTTAAAACAAAATTGGGATAAAGAACCTCTTTGGACTTAAGATTTCTCCATCTGCTTTTTTCCTATTTTCGTGCAGGATTCAATCTGTAACTAATTCATGCACAAAGGCCGCCTCTCCCTCATCTACCTCAGCATCGTTTCTCTCTACGGCATCCTCATGCTTGCAGAACAAAATGCGTGGTTTGGGCTTTCGGCTTCCGTACTCATTCCGCTGAGAATTATAGTGCTCATTGCTTTCGGATATTTCGTTATAAAACAAAAATCACTTACCGCCTGGATTCTCTACAGCATGTTTTTGGGTGTTGAGATTGGGCATGACCTTCCGGAGGCAGCTGTTCACCTGAAGATATTCAGCAAAATATTTCTCAAACTCATCAAGACCATCATTGGTCCGCTTCTGTTCGCAACGCTGGTGGTGGGAATTGCAGGACATTCCAACCTGAAACAAGTGGGAAGGATGGGACTTAAATCCATCATCTATTTTGAAATAGTAACCACCCTTGCTTTGTTCATTGGCCTGGCTGCCATCAACCTCAGCGGAGCGGGGATAGGAGTGAAACTGCCTGAAGGAGCCGCGCACGAAGATCAGATCACCGCAGTGAAACAAACTACCGAAGAAGTTATCCTTCATATTTTTCCTGAGAATATTGCCAAGTCGGTTGCTGAAGGACAGGTTTTGCAAATTGTAATATTCAGCATTCTGTTCGCCATCGGATTGGCTTTAGTCAGCGAAGCAAAGCGCAAGCCCATGCTTGAATTCACGGAGAGTTTGGCGGAGGTAATGTTTAAATTTACAAAAGTGGTGATGTATTTTGCTCCCGTTGGCGTGGGCGCTGCTATTGCATACACCGTAAGCCACATGGGGCTGGGAATTCTTGTTAACCTGTTTCAACTGCTTGCCACTTTGTACGGAGCCCTCCTGTTTTTTCTTTTATTTGTTCTTCTTCCTGTGGCATTGATCGTCAAAGTGCCTCTGAAAAAGTTTTTTCATGCCATTGCAGAACCTGTGTCTATCGCTTTTGCCACCACCAGTTCAGAAGCGGCACTTCCTAAAGCCATGGAGAACATGGAAAAATTCGGAGTGCCGGGAAAAATAGTCGCGTTTGTTTTACCAACAGGATATAGTTTCAATCTCGATGGCACTACTTTATATCTTTCACTGGCATCCGTATTTGTAGCGCAGGTAGCCGGAATTGATATGACATGGAAAGAACAACTGATGATGGTGTTTACATTAATGGTTACGAGCAAAGGAGTGGCAGGAGTTCCCCGTGCTTCGTTGGTAATACTGCTCGGCACCGCAGCATCGTTTGGATTGCCCGTTTGGCCCATCTTCATCATCCTCGGAATAGATGAATTAATGGACATGGCGCGCACTTCGGTAAACGTAATCGGAAACTGTTTGGCAACGGTGGTAGTCGCAAAATGGGAAGGAGAATTTAAACAGCCTTGCCCCGACCCTAAAGGGAGAACAAACATTAGCTCCCTTTAGGGCGGGGGGCACACTTTTTTATGCATGAAACCTGGGAATTTTTAAAAGAGCTTACAAATCCTGAATCCATCATCCGTTACGGAGGAATTGCGCTTCTCCTCTTTGTTATTTTTGCTGAAACCGGTTTGCTGGTGGGCTTTTTTCTTCCGGGGGATTCGCTGGTATTTGTTGCCGGATTAATCTGCGGAACGGAGCCTCAGTTAATGGACATCAGCATTTTTACTCTTGCCACATCGCTCTCACTTGCTGCCATAGCCGGAAACATGACAGGATACTACTTCGGGAAGAAAGTGGGCACCTCTTTATTTACAAAAGACGATAACCTTATTTTTAAAAAACGATATCTGGAAATAACCCGCTCCTTTTACGAAAGGCATGGAGGAAAATCCCTGGTGCTCGGAAGATTCCTGCCCATCATACGCACCTTTGCCCCTATACTTGCCGGAGTTATTAAAATGGAAATGAAAATCTTTCTGTTTTATTCTGTCACCGGAGCGTTGCTTTGGATCTGCTCCCTCTCCGTTGCGGGCTATTATCTGGGAAGAATTACGGTAGTTAAAGAAAATCTGGAATGGATCGTGATCGGGCTGGTGGTAATCACAACGATACCTATTATTAGTACCTACAGGAAGGAACAGAACACAAAGGCATAGAGGAAATACAATTATGCAGAACGATTCTTTACCAGCCATATACCCTATACCCCCATACCTTTATACCTTCCTTCCGACCAGTTACTCACAATATTAACCACTTACGAAAAAGTCTATTTGTATCACAATTTTTTTTATGTTTGACACGTTTTTTGATGGTATAACAAAGAAGAACCATTAACCGAAATTTAACTTTAGACTTTAAACCTCCAACTTTAAACTTTACAATACTATGAGCAAGCAAAAACTTTCAATGGGCAATGGAATCATGATTGGCGCATGTTTATTTGTGGGAATCCTCATCTATATGTTTGTATTAGGCAATCCCGCAAACTTTGAGCATAGCGATGAACATAGCTTTTTCCGTTTTCCGGGCGGTGAACACCCTATTCAGGGCAATCTCATGGGTATTATGTACAAAGGAGGATTCATTGTACCTATCCTGCTTGCAATCAACCTGGTGGTATTTGTGTTCTCCATTGAGCGAATGATTACGCTGGGCAAGGTAAGCGGAACAGGAAACGTAAAAGATTTTGTTCAGTCTATCCGCGGTTTTATCTCAAATAGCCAGACTAGCGAAGCCATTGAGGCCTGTGATAAACAACAAGGTTCTATCGCCAACGTAATCCGCACCGGTTTAAGTGAATTGCAGCGCGTGGAAAAAGACAGCGCCATGGATAAAGAAGAAAAAATTGCTGCTATCCAGAAAGGATTGGAAGAGTCAACAGCATTGGAGCTGCCTATGATGTCGAAAAACTTAGTTATTCTTTCTACCTGTGCGTCTATCTCGGTACTGATCGGACTGATCGGAACGGTAATGGGAATGATTACCGCGTTCAGCGCAATGGCACAAGCAGGTTCGCCCGATACCGTTGCGCTTGCAACAGGAGTATCGGAGGCTCTGGTAAACACACTCTTCGGAATCTTAGGCTCAACACTTGGAATCGTGTTCTACAACTTCTTCAGTGCAAAAGTGGATGCATTGACCTTTGCTATTGACGAAGCCGGATTCAGCATCGTTCAGACTTTTGCAACAAAACACTAAGGAAAAATGGTACAGATAACTGATCTTTACAGATTTACTGATAAACAGCTATCTGTAAATCCGAGTCAATCCGTTATCTGTACAGTTGTAAAAAAATAATCAAAAAATAAGAACTCTGAATGTCGAAGATCAAAATGCCCAAAAGCGCCCCTGCGCTGGACATGACCCCGATGGTAGATCTGGCATTTCTTTTGGTTACATTTTTTATTCTTACCGCCAACTTCCGACAGAACGAAGCGGTGATGGTAAAAACTCCTTCTTCACACTCAGAAAAAATTCTTCCTCAAAATGTGATGCTGGTTACAGTGGACACTGCAGGGAGAGCGTTTTTCAGTCTGGATGGGAAAGAGGTGCGCAGGAATATGCTGCTTACGATGGGAGAGAAATACAAAGTTTCATTCACCGAAACGGATGTTACGCGCTTCACCATTCTGCCCATGTTTGGGGTGCCCATGGCGCAATTGACCGACTACATCCGGGGCGATGACAAAACAAGAGCCGCTATCGATCAGGCATCCACAGGCATTCCTATGGATTCGCTGAATAACCAGCTGGGCGATTGGATTGCTTACGGATGGAATGAAAAACAGATATTCCAGCAGACAAATAATATTCCGAAAGAGAATTGGTGCCGTATTGCCATCAAGGCGGACGGGCAGACAAATTACAAAGTAATAAAACGCATAATTGGAGTATTCCAGGAAAGAAACCTGAACAGTTTCAATCTTATCACGGATATGGAAACCGAACAGGCAAAATAAGAGGCTATGGGACAAATAATTGAAAGCGGAGGGGGAGGTCATGGCAAAGGCAAGAAAAGAGCCAAGAAGCATGGCGCTCATATTGATATGACTCCCATGGTGGATCTTGGGTTTCTGCTGCTCACCTTCTTTGTATTGACTTCCCAGTTCAGCAAGCCGAAAACGATGGAAATCAATATGCCGGTTAAACCGAAAGACACTTTGAATACCACAAAAATTGACGATGAAACAGCCATGACTCTTCTTCTTACTGAAAAAGAAGATAGGATATATTATTATTATGGAAAATTCAAGCCGGAGACATCTATACTAAAAACCATGGATTATTCCAAAGACGGCCTTCGTAAAGTGCTTCTGAAAAGAAATGAAACGGTGATCAAGCAAATAAAAGAACTCAAGGAAAAACACAGCAAAGGCGAAATTCCGGACACGACCTACAAGCGCCTGGCAATTGCAGCAAAGGGAGATAAAAAAGCCGTGTTTGTCATCGTAAAGGCAGATGAAAAAGCAAAATATAAAAATGTGATAGACGTTATAGACGAGCTTTCGTTAGTTGCAGAGGTAGGTAAGTATGCCTTGGTAGATATTTCACCGGCTGAAAAAGAATTGGTTAAAGTATCAGGAATGTAATGATTAACAACACGATGCAGACGGATTTTTTAAGATGCAGACGGATAAAAATCTGTTTGTGTCGTCCGTCTGAATCCGTGCTTATCCGTTTGAATCTGTATTAATATGGCAACAGGAATGTTCAACCCCGATTGGCAGAGCGTGGTTTACGAAGGCCGCAACGAGGTGGTTTTCGAAACCCGCCACAAGAATTACGGTGCCTACCAGATCCGCAGGGACTACAGTAAATTTTTGTCGAAAGCCCTGATCATTTCAGTTTCTGCTGTTGTGTTTGTGGTAGCATTTCCTATCATTATTAACCTCATCAGTGCCGGCATGGAATCATTTGAAAAACCACCGGTCATTGATGTTACACTGGCTCCTCCGCCCCTTGACAAAGAGTCACCGCCACCACCACCGCCACCACCTCCTCCTCCTCCGGTGATGGAAACAATTAAGTTCACACCTCCTGAAGTTACCGAAGAAGATATTCCGGAAGATGAAATTCCTCCTCCGCAGGAACAGTTACAGGAAGTTCAGGTAGCGGAACAAACTCAGGAAGGAGATGCAGATGCTTTGGTGATCGCTGAAACCAATGAGGTGATTGAGGACAATACTATTTACGATCTGGTAGCCATCGAAGAGCCGGCATCATTTCCCGGAGGAGATGCTGAACTTTTCAGGTTCCTGCAAAAAAATACAATTTACCCGCAGGTAGAAAAAGAGAACGGCATACAAGGAAAAGTATTTATCACTTACGTAGTTGACAAAGACGGAAGCATCGCTAATGTGGAGCTGTACAAAGGACTAAAAGGCGGACCCGGCTGCGATAAAGAAGCGCTGCGCGTTGTAAAGATGATGCCCAAATGGTCGCCCGGCAAACAGAACGGAAAAGCTGTGAGGATGCGTTACATTCTGCCTTATCACTTTAAATTGCAGTAGTTTTTTTCTCCGCTTACTGATCTTTATTCCATCGAAGTACGAAGAACAGCCTGTACGAACGTACGAACTACGAAGAACGGCCGTTCGTACTTCGTAGGTTCGTAAATGGTTCGTACTTCGGTGAAATCATACCAGTTACTCCGTCAATCAACCACCTACTAAATTCTTGTGGAATTTGCACCCTCTTGCATCATTATTGTGCAATATGTCCGTTATACGAACATAAAATAAAAAATGCCCATGAAGAGATACTACTCAACCTTTATTAAAACTCTTCACAATGAAAGCCACACACAATATGTTTTCCGCGTGGCAGGAAGTCACCAGCGGAGAAAGAAACGAGGTAGTATTTGAACACCTCAACAAAACCTACGGAGCGTATCAGATACGCGCCAACTACAACCGCACCCTGCTGAAAGTATTTTCAGCTACCGGAATTATCGTCATTCTTATCTCTGCCATGGTTCTGCTGATGAAGTCGGACCCTGTTATTGTCATGAAGTTTCCGAAAGACGATATGGATGTTTTCAATCCAAAGAAACTCCTCGAGGATACTTTCGTACCAAAAACTCCGGAACTTCCGAAGACAACCTTCACTCCAAAAACCAGCCAAACCCTCGTACCGGAGGTTACCACAGAACCCGAAAAAAGAGACGACCAGAATATTTTACCGATCGCACCTAACAACAATCTGAACGGCACCCCCTGCGATTCCTGTCAGGACAATCCCGAAATTATCTCGGGGTTAACAAAAAACACAGGGCCAATTATCGGGGATGACAACGAAGTGCGTGAGATAAGCGGAATTGATATACTCCCTCATTTTCCGGGAGGCGATGCCGAACTGTACCGCTTCCTTAGCAGCAACGCCCATATTCCGGAACAGATAAAAGAAATAGGAAACATAAAGGAAAGAGTGGGAGTCGTATTTATTATTGACAAGGACGGCAGTGTTACTGATATTGCACTTAAGCATGGCAGTAAATACGATGCGTTGAATACGGAGGCTCTTCGGGTAGTGAAAAAAATGCCAAAATGGGAACCGGGCAGGCAAAATGGAAAACCTGTCAAGGTGCGGCTTATTATCCCTCTTCTGTTCGAGGTATTATAATAATTTTACCATGAAATTGGGTTCCAAATGGCATTTCTCTGGTTACCAATTAACGAATCAATTACGAATGTTACAAATTGCATGTGTTGTTATTCGTAATATTGGTTACAGATTCGTTAATTAGTAACCAGAAAAAAGAATATTATAATTTGAAAAACCACACACATGAATCTTAAACCTGTTCAGATTTTCGGCTTTATCATGAGTTTTGTCTATGTGTTCCTCGGCATGCTTTTCCTGATGACGCCCTTCATGGGCAACCTGATCGAAGATCCCGGATACAGGAAACTTTTTGGTGGCGCTGTGATGGCCTACGGACTTTTCAGGGTAACCTATTTTGTACGTCAATTAAGGAAAAAGTAGCCCCCAACCCCTAAAGGGGCTTAGCAACCCCTACCTCTAAATGGGTTAAAGGCAAAAGATAAAAATGAAAACAACCCGAATTCGGAAATACTGTTCTCTCCCTTTAGGGCAGGGGCTCATTGTACTTTACCTTTTTCTTCCCTCTTGCAATAACAACCTCAGCACCCCCACTCAAGGCTCGCAGAAGATATTTATTGACGAATCTTATCAACCCCTGCTGGACGCGGAAATTGAAGTTTTTGAAGGGCTGTACAAAAATTCAGATATCGAAGCAGTGTACAAGCCCGAAGGGGATATCATTAATGATTTTCTGAACGATACCTGCCGGATGATCGTGATGGGAAGAGATTTGAATCAAAAAGAAAAAGATTTTTTCACAAGTAAAAAACTTTCTCCTGTTTCTACCAAAATAGGAGTTGATGCGCTTGCGTTTATAACACATAAAGGTAATCCTGTAGCAGAGCTTACGTTTAACGAGTTAAAGGAAGTATTTTCCGGAAAAATAAACAGATGGAAATTACTGGACTCATCCATTAAAGACAAAAGCTCACCAGACACCGGCATATCTATTGTGTTCGACAATGAAAAGTCCTGCAATGTCCGGATGATAAAAGAAAGGTTGCTGGACGGAGCTAAATTTCCGGAAAACTGTTTTGCGCTCAAAACAAATCCGGAAGTGATCAATTTTGTGAGCAAGAACAAGAATGCTATCGGGATCATTGGGGTGAACTGGATCAGTGACAAGGAGGATTCCCTCACCACCAGCTTTCTCAGTCAGGTGAATGTGCTGGGCGTTTCTTCGGCTGAAAACCCTGGAGAGTTCTTTAAACCCTTCCAGGCTTATATTTACAACGGAGAGTACCCTTTTT
>SCSP01000288.1 GCA_004297845.1 Bacteroidota bacterium
TGGAAAAATCCGGCCAGTGGCTGGAGAAAAACTTCCCCATGGAAAAAGAAACTAAATAGAACTTTTTGCGGATTTATCTCGCTGAAACCGAGCCGAATCCCGCCTTCGTCAGATGCCGTACGGTATCTGACTTCGGCGAGGTGAAAGCGGAGGGAGGGGGATTCGAACCCCCGATATCCTTTCGGATATATACGCTTTCCAAGCGTACGCACTCGACCACTATGCGATCCCTCCAAAAAACTTTTAACTATTAACCAATAAACTGTTTTGCTTCTTTCCAAACGATTTTATCAGATTCATAGGTTAATCTCTCTTCTACTTTGTTTTCAGGAAGCCATTCAACTGCTTCCATTTCATAATCGTGTTTTACTATATCTCCGCTAGCGTATTCCATCAAGAAATAATAAACTGTTTTTCTAATTTTCTCCCCTTCTGCAACGTACCAATAAGTAACGGGATTTAAAGCTCTTATAATCTTTCCATTAACTCCTGCTTCCTCTTTGACTTCTCTTAATGCAGTTTGTTCTTTTGTCTCTTTTTCAGCAATTAAACCTTTTGGAAATACCCAGCCATGATGCTGAGAATGCTGAGAAATAAGGATTTCAGTTTTATCTCCGGATTTTTTAAATACAATACCACCTGCAGAAAATTGTAATTTCATAATAAAATGAATTGTTGCATTGTTAAATTGTTCAATTGCTTGGTGCGCCTGAGGAGATTCGAACTCCTACTCACAAGATTCGGAATCTTGCGCTTTATCCAGTTAAGCTACAAGCGCGCATTCCGCTTTCGCTTGATTGCGGACTGCGTCCGCCGAAGTCGAGCTTCAGCGAGACGAAGGCGGAGGGTACAGGATTCGAACCTGTGTAAGGATTGCTCCTTCGAGTTTTCGAAACTCGTGCAATTGACCACTATGCGAACCCTCCAAGAATATTGTGCGCTCGGTGAGACTTGAACTCACAGTCGTCAGATCCGCAATCTGATGCTTTATCCAATTAAGCTACAAGCGCTTACACAGTCTTCTGTATTTTACTTCAACTTGACATAAAACACAAAATGAGACAAACTAAGATTATGAAATTTTCTGCCCGATTTTCAATTATTCTTTTTCTAGCTTCTACTTTCTATTTTCTATTTTCCCCTGCTCCCACACAAGCTATTTCACCAACGATAACGCCAACGCAAACAAAAAATACCACAACTGTAACATCAAGCACCAACCCTGATGTTCCCAATAATCTGCACAATTGGACGCAAAGCGTGATGATTGAAGTCATGAGCGCTTTGACTTGTCAGATTGCCGGTGTTGACCCGATCAATCCCAAACAATCCTGTCTTGGAGCTGATCAAAAAACCGGCAAAATCGGATTCCTGCCGTCTCCCCAAAGTGGCGGCGCGATTGGTTTTGTGGGGAATATGATTTCCGTGCTTTACACTCCGCCCCTGCA
>SCSP01000029.1 GCA_004297845.1 Bacteroidota bacterium
ATAATCGGTGTTGTAATAATTCAGCGTGTAACCAAACGCATCGCGTGTTACCAGTCTATGAATATTCGAAGATAAGTCTTTTCCATCTTCGCCAATATCCCTGTCTTGATAGTTATCGGGATGATAACCATGGCATAAAAGAATTATTTGAAAATATTATACACTATAAAACTTGCCAGATACGCAAGTACACCCATGTAAATAAACTGTATCACCGGCCATTTCAATTTCCTTGTCTCCCGGAAAACAATTGCCAGCGTACTCATGCACTGCATGGCAAAGGCATAGAACAACATCAGGGAAAAGCCTACCGCAAATGTGTATTTAGATTTTCCGGTTACAGGATCAATTTCACCGGACATTTTTTCGCGGATAGAAAGCGTGTTGAAATCGTCTCCTGCACTGTAAATAGTTGCCATAGTTCCGACAAATACTTCCCGCGCTGCAAATGAAGTTACCAGAGCAATTCCCACTTTCCAGTCGAAACCGAGCGGCTTAATGGCGGGTTCGATGGTTTTTCCCAGTATGCCTGCGTAGGAAGCTTCGAGCTTTTCTGAGGCCTCACCCCCCCGCCCCTTTCCAATGGAGAGAGTAGCCAGCGAATCAATGCCTGAATATTTTTTTTCAATTTCAGCAAAAGAATCTCCCGGACCGTGAGAGGCTAAAAACCAAAGAATCACGGATATGGCGATGATGATCTTTCCTGCATCGAACAGAAACACTTTCACCCGGTCAATGATCATAAGTCCAACATTTCCCCACCTGGGAGATCGGTACGGAGGAAGTTCCATGATGAAGAAACTGCGTTCTTTCGATTTGATAATATACTGCATCACCAAAGCGGAACCAATGGCAGCGAGAAAACCGATGAGATACATAACCATCAGCACCACTCCCTGCATATTGAAAAACCCGAACTGCCGTTCTGCCGGAACCACCAGTGCGATGAGCAGCGTATAAACCGGCAAACGTGCAGAGCAGCTCATCAGCGGAGTAACCATAATGGTAATCAGGCGTTCTTTCCAATTACTGATGGTGCGTGTGCTCATGATGGCCGGCACTGCACAGGCCACACCGCTCAGCAGCGGGATCACAGAACGCCCGTTCAGACCAAACTTGCACATGATCTTATCCATGATGAAGCTTACGCGTGCCATGTAGCCTGAATCTTCAAGAATGGCGATAAAGAAAAAAAGCAAAGCGATCTGCGGAATGAACACCACTACTCCGCTTAATCCGGCCAGCACTCCGTTCACCAGCAGATCGGAAGCTTCTCCCTTAGGTAAATTATCCATTCCCCACTGAGAGAAAAAAAGAAAGAGCGATTCTATCCACTGCATGGGGAATGTGGAAAGAAAAAATATAGATTCAAAAATCAGCAGCAGAACAGCCAGAAAAATAAGGTAACCCCATATTTTGTGTGTTACTATTTTATCCGTGCGCGATGAAAAAACCTCTTCGTCTTTTTTCATTCTTACCTTCAGGCAGCCGCTGATGATCCCGGTAATGATGCGATAGCGCTCAATGGTACGCTGTGCATGATTTTCATTCGCATTATCTGTTTTAGAAAAAATTTTATTTGGGGGAATTTCAACCGGAGAAAGAATCGCCTGTTTAAGCAGGTCAATGCCCCATTTTTGTCTCGCGCTGATAGGCACTATCCTGACTCCCATCTTTTGCGAAAGAAGCCTATCGTCTATCTCCATTCCGCGCTTCTCAATAACATCCATCATGTTGAGAGCGATCACAACAGGAATTTTGAGATCAATGATCTGTGCCGCCAGGTATAAACTGCGTTTGAGGTTGGAGGCATCCGCGACAAAAAGTGTTAGTCCCGGATGGTCCGGATGATTACGGTCATGCAAAAGTTCAACCGCAATTTTTTCGTCCGGAGATTTCGGATCCAGGCTGTAGGCTCCGGGCAGGTCTAAAAAATCTACCGAAACATTTTTTCCGGATGTATTCAGAATTTTAGCAGAACCTGTTTTCTTATCTACCGTAGCGCCCGGGAAATTGGCTGTGCTTTGATTCAGTCCGGTGAGGATATTGAAAAGTGTGGACTTTCCGCAATTGGGATTTCCAATGAGAGCGACTTTAAGAGAGGATTTTTGCACCGACCCTAAAGGGTGTTTTTCCCCGTCCATAAAGGATGAAAGATTTTGGTTTTTATTATCTTGGTCTCCCATTTATTTTTTTGACTTTGTCCCGTCACTTGGCAGACAAATGATACATTTTTCTACGCTCCCATAAGGATTTGGGGTAAATTTTCTATTTGTCTCCCTTTTTATGGCAGTGGCACAGGTCTAATAATAACAGAGGATGCCTCGGATTTGCGAAGCCCCAACACATAACCACCTACAGAAATTGCAATAGGATCGCCAAAAGGTGCAATATTTTTCACTTGAATGACCTCACCGGGCAGGCACCCCATTTCGAGCAATTTCATGGAGATTTCCTTATCGGTAAAAGAGTCAATTAACGCGCTTTCTCCCAGTCCAAGATCAGCAAGTGTATTAGGAAATAATTTCTCCTGTTTCATAACCCTGCGAAGCTAACGAACCAATAGCTTAAACTACTACCTAAAAGAGGGTATTCTTAAAAATATATAATGGAAAATAGAAACGGCACAAAAATCATTTCTGTTTATTCCAGGAGGGACAGTCACCGCAGCGGTTTTTGGGACGGAAAACAAAACAGCCTGATACAAGCGTACAAATAATAAATACAACAATAAATCGTTTTAATATCTTCATAATTCCTCCAAAGATAAAACAAATTTAGCCAAAAAAGCGAGTAAATCCTAAGTTATATTCTCTACCTTCGCAGCTATAAAATGATTCGTTATTTTTCCGGTATATTTATGCACATCGGCAGGTATTACACGCTGATGACACAGGTTTTCAGCAAACCTGAGAAAAAACCTATCTTCAGAAAAAGAATATTTGAAGAGATTGACAAACTAGGCGTCAGTTCTCTCCCCATTGTGATTATCATTTCATTTTTTATGGGTGCTGTTATTACCATTCAGGCCGCATTTGGTTTTGAAAGCCCCTGGCTACCACTTTATGCGGTTGGAGTTGCCACTCGCGATTCCGTAATTCTCGAATTTGCCCCTACGTTAGTTAGTTTGATCCTAGCAGGGAAAGTCGGGTCCAGCATAGCCTCTGAAATTGGCACGATGCGCGTATCGGAACAAATTGACGCGCTTGAGATCATGGGTGTTAATTCAGCCACACACTTAATTTTGCCCAAGATCATTGCCACCGTTTTTATTAATCCTTTTCTCATCATTCTCAGTATGTTCACAGGGATATTAGGCGGATTATTGCTTGGAATTTTAACCGGGGTTGTAACACCGTACGAGTATTTATATGGCATCCAGTACGACTTCAAATTGTATAATGTAACCTACGCGCTCATTAAAACTGTTGCATTTGCGTTCATTATTTCCACTGTGGCATCTTATCACGGTTATTTCACAAAAGGGGGCGCATTGGAAGTTGGACGTTCAAGCACTACTGCGGTTGTGTACAGCAGCCTTCTCATACTTCTTTTTAATTTCATTCTAACGCAATTGCTGCTTGCATGATAGAAGTAAAAAACATATCAAAGTCTTTTGGAGAAAAGCAGGTAATGAAAAATATTTCGCTTGTTGCCGAACAGGGTAAAACCACTCTGGTGATCGGTGGAAGCGGGCACGGAAAAACGGTGCTTATGAAAAGCATTGTAGGCCTTGAAGAAGTGGATATCGGTGCGGTGTTTTATGACGGCAGGAATTTTTCTGAGATGAAACACAAACAGCGGAAAGCCGTACGCCAGGAAATGGGTATGCTCTTCCAGGGAGCTGCGCTGTTTGATTCCCTGAATGTAGAGGAGAATGTTGCATTTCCTCTTTCCATGTTCTCGGAGATGAGCGAAGAAGAAAAGCTGGAACGTGTAAATTTTTGCCTCAAAAGGGTTAACCTGGAAAATATGAATACTCTCTACCCTTCCGAGATCAGCGGAGGAATGAAAAAACGCGTGGGCATTGCACGTGCCATTGCGATGAATCCGAAATATCTGTTCTGCGATGAGCCAAACTCAGGACTTGATCCGCTTACCGCAGTGGTGATTGACGACCTCATCAAAGAAATAACCAGAGAATTCAACATTACTACGATTGTAAATACGCACGACATGAATTCCGTGATGAACATTGGCGATAAGGTTATTTTTATTTACAAAGGCCAGAAGTGGTGGGAAGGTAGCAGCAAAGGCATCCTGCACACCGACAATAAAGAAGTCTCTGAATTTGTGGGCACCGCAAAAATACTGAAGGAATTAAAAAAGTAAGAACTCAAACTAATTTTATATTTGCAGACTAATAACCTCACTCTATGAATTTCCCGGCAAACCTCAAGTATTCCAAGGACCACGAGTGGCTCCGCATTGAAGGCAACGATGCCTTTATCGGCATCACTGCATTTGCCCAAGGCGAACTGGGCGATATCGTTTTTGTAGATATTGGAACGCGGGGCGATACGCTGGATAAGGATGCAGTATTCGGAACCATTGAGGCGGTTAAAACTGTTTCTGACCTTTTCATGCCTGCGGGAGGTAAAGTGACGGAACTGAATTCCAAAATTGATACCAACCCCGAACTCGTGAACAAAGACCCTTATGGAGACGGCTGGCTTGTCAAGATCACGCTTTCAAATCCTGCAGAAGTTGGCGCTTTGATGTCGGCAGAGGATTACAAGAAGATGATCGGGAAGTAAATATCTCTACTTTCTCATTTCCTTTATTTTCTCTTTCACTTTTTCAGATACAATTTCAATTTCCTCTTTCGTTGTATATTTTCCCAAAGAAAAACGAACGGAGGAATAGGCTATTTCATCCGACATTCCCATCGCTTTAAGAACATGCGATGGTTCCGGAATGGCAGAGGTGCATGCCGATCCCGTTGAAACAGCAATATCAGGAAGTTTGGCAATGAGTGAGTCTGCTTTGATACCGTGAAAACAAAGGTTGGTGACGTTAGGCAACCTCCCCCCCTTCCCCTCTCCCGAAAGAGAGGGAAGACCGTTTACAGAAACATTTCCCAGAGTTAAAAGAGATTTTTCAAGTTCATTACGGAGCTGTGAAATACGTATTGAATCTGTCTCCATTTCCTGAAGGGCTATCTCGCAGGCCTTGCCAAATCCTACAATCGCTGGCACATTCAGTGTTCCTGAGCGGAGACCGCGTTCGTGCCCGCCTCCGTGGATGAGGGGGGATAAAGTCACACGCGGATCTTTTCTGCGGACATAGAGAGCTCCTGCTCCTTTTGGACCGTAAATTTTGTGGGAAGAAAAACATAATAAATCAATTCCTCCCCCCGCCTCACCCCCTGCCCCTCTCCTCGTGGAGAAGGGAGAAACAGCCACATTAATTTTTCCAACTGCTTGCGTGGCATCGCTCATGAAATAACATCCCTTCTCGTGTGCTATTTTCGAGATCTCTTCTATCGGCTGAATCACTCCTGTTTCATTATTAGCGTACATTATGCAAACCAAAAGAGTTGAGGAAGTGATCAAGTCACGGAGCTGATCAAGATCAATCAATCCTTCGCGATTAACCGGCAGGTAAGTAACTTTGGCTCCTTTTGTTTTTAAATATTTGCAAGTATCGAGAACGGCTTTGTGTTCGGTGATAAGGGTAATGATGTGGGTCTTCGCCCCACCCCCTCGCCCCTCTCCTTGCCTCATCCCCCGCCCTTCTCCAAAGAAGAAAGGTGGAACAGCCGCTTCGTAAACTCCCTTGGCGGCAAGATTGATTGCCTCTGTTGCTCCGGAGGTAAAAATTATTTCATGAGGGGTTGCACCGATGAGTTTTGCCACACGTTCGCGAGCTTGCTCCACAGCAGCTTCTGCCACCCAGCCTGTAGCATGCGTTTTGCTTGCCGCATTCCCAAATTTTTCGGAAAAATAGGGAAGCATCGCTTCCAAAACCCTGGAATCAACGGGAGTCGTAGCATTATAATCTAGGTATATCATTTCAAATCCAATTACCTGATTCCTGGTTACGAATTACAAATCTATAACGAATATTACGAATAAATTCCATCGTCCGATTGGTAATATTCGTAACGAATTCGTTTATTGGTAACCAGGAAAATTATTGCTTGACTCCGCTTTTGTAAGTATCCTTCCGGATAACATTTCCCTTCTGATCATAAAATATCCAGTCACCGTGTTTTAGACTTACCCACTCGGCCTTTTCATTTGGACGGGATATTGCATAATATCCTTCGCTTTGAATTTTTCCATCCTTGTACCATGTTTTCATGTCTCCTGCGATCTTTCCATATTTATGTCCTTCTTCCATGTACTTGCCGCCTGTTTCATAATAAAATGTCCATTTACCATCGCGCTCCCCATTCACAAAATTTCCTGCGCTCTCCAGTATTCCGGTATTGAAATGATACAACCAATAGCCTTCCTGCTTGCCGTTCTTGTAAACCCCTTTCTGATATAGCTTGCCATTTTTAAAAAAATACTGCCACTCCCCCGTCTTTACACTGTCAGCATATATGCCTTCGTAATTCTTACTTCCATTGTCGTGCCAGCCGGCCCACTTGCCATCCATCAGTCCTTTTTTGAAAGCCCCTTCGTCCTTAACCTGTCCATTCTCATGCCAGGAGGTCCATAGGCTGTCCTGCTTGTCGTTCAGAAACTTGCCGGCCTCTACCCTTTTTCCGTTCTTGTGATAAAATTCCCACCATCCGTTCTTTTTTCCTTCTTTATAATTTCCATTTTTCCACATCATTCCCTGTTCGTACCAATATTTCCATAGGCTATCCTGTTTATCATTGTTATAAAATCCTTCTGCTTCTTTACCACCGTTCTTCGCGTGCCAGTATATCCATTTTCCGCTTTGCAGGTCATCTTGCAGGGTTCCTTCCATTTCTAATTTTCCGTCTTCAAGATAAAATTTCCAATAGCCGTTCTTTTTATTGTTGGAGTAAACTCCTTCGCTTTTTACCTTTCCGCTTTTAAAATAGTTCGTGCATTTGCCTTCCTTTTTCCCATTGGCGAAAATCAAAACATGCTCTTTCCACCCTTCATGGTTCCAAAGTGTCCATTCTCCGCTCTCCCGTCCGTCTTTAAGGGTTCCTTCACGCAACTTAACACCCGAAACATCTGAAAACGTGTATGGTCCATTACCATCTTTTACAGACTGTGTACCATTCTTCAACCAGAAATTCAATACAAGATAATCATCATCGGACAGATATTGCCTCTCTTCCTTTCCACTTTTACTGAACTCATCATATTTTTCCTGATACCAATATTTCCATTTACCAATTCGCTGTCCATTTTTATATTCTCCTTGAAATTGCATTTTTCCATTGTCAAAATATTTCGAGAACTTGCCCTCAAGTTTATCATTTTTAAAGAACCCTTCACTTTCTGTATTGCCATTTGAAAAATAATATTGAAAAACGCCCTCCTTTAAACTTATCCAGTTATTGCGTGATTCAACCACTTTGAAATTTTCAACGCTTTTCTTCTTTTCGTTCTCAAACCAACCGAGCCAGATACTGTCCTGCAGGTTTTGCTTATAATAACCCGTCAGAGCTGAATTCCCGTTTTGATAATAATACATTGCCCTTCCCGTTTTCCTGCCGCTGATGTACTGCTCCTCGCTTTTCAGTTTTCCATCCTCGTACCAGGCATTCCAGACTCCCTTCTCCGTGCCTATATCATAATTCCCTTCTTTCGCCAGCTGCCCGTTCTTATACCACTGAGCAAAT
Organism: Bacteroidota bacterium; assembly: GCA_004297845.1. Classification (GTDB taxonomy): domain Bacteria; phylum Bacteroidota; class Bacteroidia; order Palsa-948; family Palsa-948; genus Palsa-948. The sequence goes on from SCSP01000029.1 coordinate 7,775, forward strand.
CTCCCGTGCTGAATCCCATTTTTAAAATTCTCTTCCGTTTGTTTTAAAGTAGACTCCTTATCCCAGTAAGTAATGACAGGCTGGGCGGAGGAAGGTATGGGGGTATAGAAGTATAGAGGTGTAAGGCAAAGGCAGAAAAATAAAAATCTGTTCATAGAAAATGGAATTGCTCAAACTTAAATAATTTATGGATGGGAGGCTTTTGATAAACAGTACAAACTATGCACAGGAAACGATACCTCAACCTTCCTGCAGCAATGCTAATACATATTTTTGATTAAAGTCTGACCTGCCTCAAAGCGGAAAATTGTCCTTTTCGACCCTATAAGAGCCTATTAGGATTCAAATAAAAAAAACTGTCTCACCCTGATTAGTTTTACATTTCGATGTTGCCCCGACTGCTTAAACTATGCAGGATCGCAGACACCTGCAACATGGCATAACTGCAGGTTGGCTCCATTGACTCGGTTTTCTTTATTTTTTTAATTTTGAACCGTAGCTTAGTAGTTTTAATCCTTGCTTTAGTCAGAATTGTAAAACGACAGAGTAAGTACAATAAATTATAAAAATATTATGAGAATATTTATTACATTTTGTTTTTCAATAATTATGTTTTCATTGAATGCCCAGAAACTAAAACTTAATTTCGAACCCCAAAAACCTATTATAGCTTTTCTGAACTTTAACGAATTGAATAAAGGTGTAAAAATATATACCGACACATCTTCTGTTTTTAAAATACACCAACCATATAATGACACTTTGTATTCAAAAAGAATAAAAAAGTTGATCATAAACGAACTGATGAAAACTGATAATGATACTATATTTTTTTATGGAAATTCTATTCCATTTAATGATGGCTTTGATATAAAACAGTTGACAAACTATCAGGGTTTTCTTGAAAATAGCTGGCTTATTGAAAATGTAGTTTTTCAGTTAATGAACAAGAATAATTTTAAAATAATAGGGTCCAATGGAAAACAGGTAGAAACAGTACAAATAAAAAAAAAGAAGGGAAAAAGGCCTGCGAATAGTATTTACATTGTATATAGCGACAATGACACAAAAGAAAAATTATTTGATGAATTATTATACTTGGAGACGCCAATCGAGTGAAATAGAATCAACAAATTGTCGATAGCACAATTGCCATTTTTAATATCGCCATTCAAAAGAGGAGACCATCGATCACTCAAAAAACGGGGCGACACCGAAAAGCCAGACAAGTTAAGAAGAAGGTAAATCCCGTTCACAGTTAATTTAGAGCTGGAGCAAACGATCGGTCAATTCTTATCCTCCGGCTCACCAGTCAGAACCAACTTGATAGGAAGCTTCTTCATCATTTGCAAATACTCTTCAGCAGATTCTTTCATATCCGAATCTTCCTTGTGGTAAAACCATTTAACACGCACTTCGTATCCCTCTTTGCAGAAATTGTCCAATATGGATAAAATATCACCTATGAATTTTGCCGAGGTTGAATTAAAATAACTGAGCTTGAACTGAAAGGTCATCCTGCGGTTCTTACCGAAATGCTCCTTTTGCCAAAAAAGTATCTTTCCATACTCCTCCAGCCATTGGATAACGGGCTGAAAAAATTTGAACGCATGCTGCGGCCTGGACTCCCCTTCAAAGAGAAACACATGGTTCTGGTCGTCCAGAATTATTTTAGGGCTGTCATCGGTAGCTTCTATCCGGAAGGGCTGCATACTTATTATCTTTTTTTTGTTGGCCCGCCAGGTCTCGAACCTGGACTCTTCTGAACCAAAATCAGACGTGTTGCCAATTACACCACGGGCCAGGGAAGATGGCAGAAGGTATAGGGTATAAAGGTATAGGGGAAATACAACTGATCAATAATATTCTATATTCCCTATACCTCTATACCCTATTCCCTATACCTTTTTCTTTGGGACGCAAAAGTATAAATAATCCGCTATGTTAAAGTTTGTTAAGGTAATTTAAAGGGGAATATATTTCATACATTCGCCAATAAATTATTAGGGATTTAGGATTTAGGATTTAGGATTTAAAAATCCTTAATCCTAATTCCCTAATCCTAATTCCTATCCTGTGGAGCAAAAATATCAGAAGTTTAACAACATCCTGGGCTGGGCTGTATTTCTCATTTCTGCCATTGTTTACCTGTTAACCATGGAGCGGACGGCCAGTTTCTGGGACTGCGGGGAGTATATTTCCTGTTCTTACAAACTTGAGGTGGGTCACCCTCCCGGGGCGCCTTTTTTCATGATGATAGGCCGGATTTTTACCCTTTTTGCCTTTGGCGATACCAGCAAAGTAGCCATGATGATTAATGCGCTGTCGGGATTATGCAGTGCAGGAACCATTCTGTTCCTGTTCTGGACCATCACCTACTTTACTAAAAAGATCGTATTAAAGGGCGGTGCCGAGATGAACGATGGAAAGATGTTCGCTATACTGGGAAGCGGATTGGTAGGCGCGCTGGCGTATACTTTCTCTGAGTCCTTTTGGTTCTCTGCGGTGGAAGGCGAAGTGTATGCCATGTCTTCTTTCTTTACAGCAGCGGTGTTTTGGGCAGTTCTCAAGTGGGAACAGATTTCAGACGAACCACATGCTGACCGATGGATCGTTTTGATTTTCTTCTTGCTCGGACTTGCAATCGGAGTACACTTGCTCGGTATACTTGTGATTCCTTTGTTTGTATTCGTTTATTACTTCAAAAAATACAAAGTTACCCGCAATGGATTTATCTTTGCCGGAATTATTTCCCTGGTCATCCTCGGCTTTGTTCAGAGTATTGTAATTCCGGGGGTGGTTTCTCTTTCAGCAAAGTTTGAACTGTTCTTTGTAAATTCGGTGGGCATGCCCTTCAATTCCGGGACTATTATTTATTTTATTCTGCTTATCGGAACACTGGTATGGGCATTACGATATACCATCCGGAAGAAAAAAGTGTTATGGAACACGGCTCTTCTTTGCTTTACCGCCCTTCTCATTGGGTATTCAACATTTTTCATTCTGATTATTCGTTCTCAGGCAAACACTCCCATTGACGAAAACAATCCTGAGAATGCCATCAGCCTTCTTTCTTATCTGAAACGTGAACAATACGGTGACTGGCCTATTTTATACGGACAAGACTACAACGCTCCTCTTTATTACGGAGACGATGATTGCCATCCGGGTGCTGAACCTATGAACAGCGTTGATGCAGATGATCCAACGCCTCATTATACAGATGGAGACCCAATTTACGTTCGCAGTGACGAAGAAGGGAGATACATAATTGCTGATGACCGGAAAGATCAGATCCCGAATTATGACAAACGCTTCTGCCGGGCCTTTCCCCGAATGTGGAGCCAGCAGGGCAGCCATGAGCGCGCCTACAAATCATGGGGAGATGTAAAAGGAACTGCTATCACGGTCAGAAACCCCAGTTCCGGTGAACATGAAACATTGATCCGCCCTACTTTCGGAGAAAATTTTGCATACTTCTGGAAATACCAGGTAGTGCACATGTATCTGCGCTATTTTATGTGGAACTTTTCCGGACGACAGAACGACATTCAGGGGCATGGCATAGAATTCTCCAGCAGAATAGAAGGAAACTGGATCAGCGGAATTCCTTTCATTGACGAAATGCGACTGGGACCGCAGGATAACCTGCCCGAAAGCGTTACGCAAAGCAAAGCAAATAATAAATTTTACTGTTTTCCTCTCCTTCTCGGATTGATCGGTCTCATTTTTCAATTCAGAAGAGATCAGGAAAACTGGTTCATGGTGATGCTCATGTTTGTGCTCACTGGAATTGCGATTGTAGTGTACCTGAACCAATATCCCTATCAGCCGCGCGAACGGGATTATGCGTACACCGCTTCCTTCTATGCCTTTGCGATATGGATAGGAATGAGCGTAGCCGCTATTTCTGAATTTCTAGGCAAAAAATTTTTAAACGAAAGACTACGTGCGGCCCTCACAACAGTAGTTTGTCTTTTAGCAGTTCCAACGATCATGGCCAAAGAAGGATGGGATGATCATGACCGTTCAAACCGCTACACCTGCCTTGATTTTGCCGCTGCGTATCTTAATTCATGCGCGCCTAATGCGATTCTCTTTACGAATGGGGATAATGATACATTCCCTCTCTGGTATGTACAGGAAGTAGAGGGGATCCGTACGGACGTACGTGTGATAAATTTATCACTTGCCAACACCGATTGGTATATCAATCAGCTCAGAAGCAAGATGTATGATTCAGATCCCATCCCTCTGATGCTTGATCAAAGCAAATACGCGCAAGGGAACCGGGATTTTGTTCCTATCAAACCGCGTGATGAAGTGAAAGATAAATTCATGGACCTGAAAGAAATGGTTTCGTTCATGGGCAGCGATGATCCGCGTACCCGGATCCCATGGGGCCACGCACCGATAAACTATTTGCCTACAACCAAGTTCCGTTTGCCGGTGGATTCTGCCAACTTCCTGAAAACACTCCGGAAAGATCTGGATAACCCTGCAACAAAAACAATAGCAGTCAATGATACCTCAATGGAAGGAATGATCGCTGCAGCGGGCAGGCAGAAAAAGATCCTTCCCTACATCGAATGGGATATGGGCAAGAAAGGATATATCATGAAAAATGATCTTCTCATATTAGATATTCTCGCTGCGAACAACTGGGCACGTCCGGTGTATTTTGCAGTAACCGTTGGCCCCGATGCATTTGTTGGGCTAGAGAAGAATTTCCAGATCGAAGGTCTTGCGTATCGTCTGGTTCCGTACGGAGCGCAAAGCGGGCAGCCCCGCGTTTCTACAGAGATCATGTACGACAACCTGATGAACAAAGTTAAATGGGGTGGTTTGGACCAGGGAAAAGATGTGTGGATGGATGAAAACAACATGAGAATGGCACTCACCATGCGCATGCAGATGAGAACCCTGGCCATGTCGCTCATTCAGGAAGGAAAAAAAGAAGCAGCGCTTACAGTTCTCAAGAAAGAACTTGAATCCCTGCCTGAAAAAAATGTACCTTATTTCTATGATCCCATTGCTTATACCTACTATCTTGCTCAGGCATTTTATATGGCCGGAGGAAAAGAGGATGCAATAAAAATATCGAAAAGATTCTTTGATATTATTCAAAGAGATACCGATTATGCACTTTCCGTTCGAAAGAAAGAATCAAACGCCATGCAGCCTTATCTGGATGACCGCATTGAAATGATGCAGCAACTAATCTCGGATGCACATCGTTTTGAGGCGAATGATCTTGCGAACGAATTGGAAAGCAGATTCAAAAAATATGAATCGCTGGCTGCTCCTCCTCCACAGCAGCAGGGAATGCCTATGAAATAAACTGCCCCGACCTTACCTCGCTCCGCCAAAGCGCTTCGCGAAGGCGAGGAGGGAGAAAAGAAAAAATGATGAATAATGAACAAGGAATATCGAATAACGAAGTAAAGGCAAACACTTCAAACTTCAATATTCCTCGTTCGATACTCGATATTCCTTAGGGTTTCAAATAACTTACGATGTATTTCATCCGTCCAACGCTGCTGATGAGAAAAATCTACTCATCAGCCATTTGGCGCGTTCCTACCAAAGAAAAAAAAATATTTCTCACCTTCGATGACGGACCCATCCCTGAAATAACGCCTTGGGTTCTTGCACAGCTTAAAAAACACAATGCCAAAGCAACATTTTTCTGCATAGGCGCAAACATTGACAAACATTCTGATATTTTCAAACAAATTATTTTTGAGGGACATTCTATTGGAAACCACACCTACAATCACCTGAACGGATGGAAAATCAAAACGAAAGAATATTCAGAAAATGTAGGGCGCTGCAAAACAGCAATGGATAAAAACCATCAACCGTCAACCATCAACCATCAACCATTTTTTCGTCCTCCTTACGGTAAGATGAAACGCTCCCAATACTCAATACTCAATACTCAATACTCAGTAATTATGTGGGATGTCCTCAGTGGCGACTTCGACCAAACTATTTCAGAAGAAAAATGCCTGAAGAATGTACTAACTAAGACACGTGAAGGCTCCATCGTAGTTTTTCACGACAATCTAAAGGCAAAAAAGAATTTGTATTACGCACTCCCTAAAATTCTGGAATATTTTTCGGAGAAGGGCTTTGAATTTGACGGCCTCACCCCAACCCTCTCCAAAGGAGAGGGAGTGTAGTGCTACAAGTCCTCCCCCTTGGGGAGGATTTAGGTGGGGCTTTCACTTCTTCCCCACCACCAACTCTATCATCTCCTCCTTCTGCCAATACTTGTTGGCGAGCTCCATGAGCTTATCCGCTGTGATAGTACGGATAGTATCCACATAGCGCTCATAATACTCATAACCCAGACCGTTAAAATGGATTCCTTTGAAGCGATCTGCCAAAGCAAACGGACCGTCAATACTGCGAAGAAAAGTGCCGAGCATATAATTGCGTACCAACGCAAGTTCACTTTCGGGAACTTTTTCTGTTTGAATACGGTTCAACTCAAAATAAATTTCCTTTACAGCATTTTTTGTGACTTCTACTCCCACCTCGGTGGAAATAGTAAAATACCCCGCCTGACTGAAAGACACCAGGGTCGAACCGATCCCGTACGTATAGCCTTTATCCTCCCGGATATTGGCCATTAATCGCGATCCGAAATACCCTCCAAAAACAGTATTCAGCACCAGCATACCCGTGTAATCAGGGTGAGATTTGGTAAAAAGCAATTTACCTATTCGGATGGCTGACTGCAAAGCATCTTTTTTTTCTACAAGATGCGCTCCGCTGTTCTTCCCCGCTTCTTCGTTTCTCCGTTTCTGTGAATCGGGTACCGGGAGAATCGGAGAACCGGTGAGGCCTCCAAAATGATTTTCAATAAGTTTTAAAGTAACATCCGTCACATTCCCGGAAGCAACAACTATTGTATCCTTGGCTGTATAAGATTGCTTATAGAAATTATAAACTTTCTCTTTTTTCAGCCCATCGTAATCACTTTCCGAAACATTGTATCCGTAGGGATGATTATTGCCAAACATCAATTCCGAAAATTTTTTCTGGGAAACAAAACTTACTTTTTTGCTGTTCACAATAAACGACTGCTTTTTGTTCCCGAGGTAAACATCCCATTCACTCTGCCCGAATACAGAATCGTTAATGATTTCCTCCACAACCGGAAGCACGCTGGCTAAGTGCTTGTTCATGGAATAGATCCCTACGGTGGAAAAATCATGTGCGATGCTTGTTTCCAAGAAAGCTCCGTAGTAATCCACCATTTCCGCAATCTCCTTAGAAGAGCGCATAGAAGTACCCTGCTGAAGCATGGCACTTGCCGCAGAGCCTGCTAAAGGTAAAGGCTGCTGCCACATCCCAGCCGGGAAAAGCAATTCTATCTTCACAAGGTCTTGCGTGCCTGCTTTGATATGATAAACAGGAATACCATTCTTCAGCTTTGTTTCTGAAGCACGGATGATCTCCGCTTTTTTGATCTCGTTGATGCTTGGGGCGAGGGTTCTGTCAATCATAATTTTAATAATCTTGATGCGTGATGTATCCTAAGAATTACTACCGATTTATTGCTCTTCAGAAAATATACAATACAATAATTGCCTTCTATCAGTTCACGGATATTAAGGCTTTCAAACTCCGGAACCATTCTCCCGCTTTTAGGATGTTTTGCGAGAATAAAAATGAAAATCTTTGCTTGGGCTTCATATGAATATTACTTCTTCGCCAAATAATAAAGCGTTGAGCAATTCTCCCTGCGGAATATCTGTTTAGCCTGTGTTTGCACCTCATTATTGTTTACCGCAAGATATTTTTCCGCTTCCTTATTTACCTGGTTTGCATCACCCATCAATTCTGCAATGGCAAAGTTCAACGCCTTGTTCATGATGTTCATCTCGGAGAATTCAAGAGTTGCTTCCACCTTGTTCTGCACTTTCTGCAACTCCTTTTCCTGAACCTTTTCATTTTTCAGCTTATCCAGTTCTGCTTCAACGGCTTTTTCTGCAGCGTCCATAGAGAAGCCATCCAATACTTTTCCGCTTATCACAAACATTCCCTTATCCATGCTGTCATCCGCATAGGCGTTGAGTTCGGAGAACATTTTTTTATTCTTTACCAGCTCGTTGTACAGGCGGGATGAATTTCCATCGGAAAGAATATCAGAAAGCAGGTCCACCGCGTAAAACTCCTTGTCTTTGCGCGAGCACATGTGGTAGGTCTTGTAAATGGAGTTGAAAGGCACTTCCCGCTCCACCGTAAGCGATCGGAACTCTTTTTGCTCCGGCTCCACCGGCAGATTACGTTTGTTGTCAGTCCCTTTCGGAATCGGTCCAAACCATTTTTCGGAAAGTCTTTTCACTTCATCCAACGAAACATTTCCCGCCAGTACCATAATGGCATTGTTGGGGCTATAAAATTTCCTGAAGAATGCTTTAACATCTTCCATTTTTGCTTCGGCAATGTGGGATATCTCTTTTCCAATGGTATCCCAGAGATAGGGGTGCTTTTTATATACCACCGGGCGCATCAGGAGCCATATATCGCCATAAGGCTGGTTCAGGTAGCGCTGCTTGAACTCCTCAATCACCACGTTTCGCTGAACCTCAAGGCTTTTTTCGGAAAATGCGAGGGAGAGCATACGGTCGCTTTCTAACCAGAACGCAGTTTCGAGGTTTGCGGTTGGAACCGTGAGATAATAATTAGTTATATCGTTCGAAGTAAACGCATTGTTCTCCCCTCCCACTCTTTGCAAAGGCTCATCGTAGCTGGGTATATTAACACTCCCGCCAAACATGAGGTGTTCGAACAGATGTGCAAAGCCGGTACGGCTGGCATCCTCATCGCGTGCACCTACATCATACAGAATGTTCATGCACACCAGCGGAGTGGAACGGTCTTCGTGGTAAATGACGCGCAAACCGTTACCGAGAGTGAATTTTTTAAAGTCAAGCATAAAAAAATATTTCAATAAAAAAATTTTACAAATATCGCATAAAATCAATTAACTTTGGAGCGATTTTTATGACATCAGGGCTAAAGCCCTTGCTCTTGTATAATTTAATAACCACGACCTTCTCCATGGGAGTTCCTTCGGGAGAGATCGGTGTTAAAAAATGCACTAACAATCGGGCTTTAGCCCTGAAATGTATGTCGGTTACAGACGACCTGAAAAATATTTTTACACGGAGCGGTAATGGTTTGACGCGCATCATACTTATCAATGTGATCGTATTTCTCATTGTAAATGTTTTGGGAGAGCTTATCCGTTTTTCGGAAAACGGAACCTCACTGATTTACTGGCTCTCGCTGCCGGGAAATGTGGTTCTCGCACTCACACATATTTGGACACTTGTTACCTATATGTTCCTGCACGAGGAATTGATGCACCTTCTTTTTAATATGCTCTGGCTTTACTGGCTGGGGAAAATTTTTGTGGAATATATTGGCAGCAAACGACTTATCGGGGTTTATATTCTGGGGGGCATCAGCGGTGGGATCCTGTTTTTACTTGCAGCCACTCTCTTTCCTCTTCAGTTTTACACTACTTTTCTGCTTGGCGCTTCTGCCGGAGTGATGGCGGTGGTAATTGCTATAGCACTTCTTGTTCCCGATTATACAATCCACCTGCTCCTCCTCGGTGCTGTACGTCTCAAATATCTGGCATTGGCTTCTTTTATTCTTACCAGCATACTGGATCTTTCGCAAAATACAGGAGGCAAAATATCCCATATAGGTGGGGCGTTATTCGGAATGGTATTTATGATGCAGCACAAAAAGGGGAATGACCTTACAAAACCGATTGTAGCCTGCCTTGACTGGATCTCTTCTTTATTCTCCGGAAGGTCAAAAATAAAGGTAAGTTATCGAAGAAAAGCAAGCGATGAAGATTACAACGCAAGCCAAAAAGCAAAACAGGAAAAGCTGGATGCTATTTTAGATAAGATATCTAAAGCAGGGTATCCGAGTTTAACAAAGGAAGAAAAGGACTTTTTATTCAAAGCAAGCGGGAAGAGTTGAGAAAAGACAAGACTGAGGCTGAGGTTAAGACTGAGTGATAGCCTTTTCCCTCATCCTAAGCCTTAGCCTTAACCTTGCTGTTCAAAAAATGAATCGCATAAAAAAAATAACATCCATCCTGATCCGGGTACTCTACTTCGTACTACTGGGTTCGTTGCTCCTCTCCTACCTTTCTCCCTACGCCAATCCTAAAGATTACTGGCTGTTCGCTTTCTTCGGTCTGGCATATCCCTATCTGCTCTTGGTAAACGTGATTTTCCTCACCTGGTGGATCATGCGGTGGAATAAGCTCTACTGGCTGTCTCTCGCTTGCATTCTTATCGGGTGGATGAACATGAAGAATTTGTTTCACCTCTCCCTCAATCCCCATCAACCGGGACGGACAGGTGAGGTAAAAGTGCTATCCTACAACGTACGACTTTTTGACCTTTACAACTGGACACACAACAAAGACACACGCGACAAAATTTTTTCATTCCTCAAAAACGAATCTGCCGACATTGTCTGCCTTCAGGAATTTTTTCAGGGAGACAGCGGGTACTTTGAAACGCTTAATCCCCTCCTTGACATTACGCAGCCGGAAAGCTATCATGTGGAATATACCTTGACAAGGAGAAAAAAAGATCACTGGGGAATAGCCACCTTCAGCAAATATCCCATGTTGAAAAAAGGAACCGTACTGTTCAAATCCATGGGAAATAACATCTGCATTTTTTCCGACCTGAAAATAGGAAATGATACGGTGCGGGTGTATAATATGCACCTGCAATCCATCAGTTTCGGCTATGCGGATTATAAATTCATTGATGCCCTGAAAGAAAAAAATGATACACTGGACGCAGAAGACATTGAAATCGCCTCAAAAAATATTTTAAGACGCATTAAAAGAGCGTTTATCAAACGCAGTGAACAGGCCGAACGTATCCTGCAGCACATCGTATCCTGCAAATACCCTGTGATCGTTTGCGGAGATTTTAACGATACTCCCTTTTCATACACCTACCATGCGTTTTCTGAAATACTGGAAGACGCCTTCATGGAAAGCGGGACCGGAATCGGCAGCACCTATCTGGGTGCCTTCCCATCGTACCGGATCGATTATGTTTTTCACTCTGATCATTTCACTTCATCGGGATTTGAAGTGCTGCCTGAAAAATTATCGGACCACTATCCGATCCGCTGTTACATTTATCCTGCAGCTTCGGATTAAGGATTAAATGCGTCAGACCCAATCCCAAACTTTTAACTATTTTCGGAGATAATTTTTATCACCATGCCTGAAAAATTCTCCCTGAAATCCCTCACCCCGCATTTAATAGCTGCGGGTATCTTTCTTGTAATTACGGTCGCTTATTTTTCACCTGTAATTTTTGGAGGAAAAAAAATTGTGCAGTCAGACATCATGCAGGCCACAGGGATGTCAAAAGAAATTGCTGATTTCCGAAAATCATATAACGAAGAACCTTATTGGTCAAATGCTGCTTTTGCGGGAATGCCGGCTTATCAGATCTCCGCTATTTACGTTGCCTACAAACTGGAAAATTTGCAAAAAATATTTTCACTTATGCTTCCCCATCCGGTTCGCTACATCTTTATTTGTTTTATCGGATTTTATTTTCTCCTGCAGGTGTTAAAGATCGATCCATGGCTGTCTGTGGTCGGGGCTTTGGCTTTCGGGTTATCCTCCTGGTTTTTCATCTTCATAGATACGGGTCATAATTCCAAAATGGCAGCCATCTCCTATATGGCGCCTGTACTGGCAGGAATAATAATGCTCTATAGGGGAAAACTGCTGCCCGGGCTTGCTGCAACCGCCTTGTTCCTTTCTATGCAAATTTTCTGCAATCACCCCCAGATAACCTATTACCTGGGTTTCATCATTTTGTTGTATGTATTGTCAGAATTGTTCAGTGCGTGGAAAGAAAAAAAAATATCTTATTTTTTAAAACGATCTGCTGTACTTGGGGTGGCTGCGATCATTGCGCTGGGCGTAAACATCACCGGCTTGTGGGCTACTGCTGATTTTAGCAAATACACCATTCGAGGAGCCTCCGAACTCACTCTTAATCCTGACGGAACTCCAAAATCCGGCATTGTAACATCCGGACTGGATAAAGATTATGTTACGCAATACAGCTACGCGATTGATGAAACAATGACACTTTTGATTCCTAATTTTAAGGGGGGGTCTTCCAGCCATGCTATCGGAAAAAGTGAGGCGGGTGAAAAAATTCTTTCCAAACTGGATCAACAACAGGCAAACATTGCCGCTCGGGTTTATACGCAGTATTTTGGCGATCAGCCCATCGTTGCCGGACCGGTCTATCTCGGGGCCATTATACTATTTCTTTTTGTACTTGGATTATTTGTAGTGAAAGGGGCTTTAAAATGGGCGCTTGTATTCTCTACCTTGCTTTCCGTCTGGCTTGCCTGGGGAAAGAATGACCCATTTGGTTTGACAAATTTCATGCTTGATTATTTCCCTGCATACAATAAATTTCGAGCGGTTACCACGACACTGGTAATTGCCTGTCTCACAATCCCACTGCTTGGAATCCTGGCGATAGATTCTATTTTGAAGACAAGAAACTTTCTCACTGAAAAAATAACGCTCCCATTCAAGCAAACGCTGAACGGTCAGAAAATTTTGATCCTCTCCTTCTCGCTTACAGGAGGAATTGCACTCCTTTGCTGGATCGCACCGGAAATGTTCAATGAGTTTTCTTCCTCAAGCGATACCTACGAGGTTACCTCTATTCTTTCACGCAACGAATGGCCGGAAGATCAGATCAAATCATTTATTGACAGCACGCTCCCTGCTGCTGCAGAAGTTAGAAAATCAATTATGCGATCTGACTCTTTGAGAAGCTTTCTTTTCATTCTGCTTGCTGCAGCATTAATATGGTTATACGCTAAGAATAAAATTGTGAACAGAAAGATACTTGTAGGGGCGATGATTGTTCTGATTTTGGCCGATATGATCCCGGTTGACAGGCGTTACCTGAATAATGAAAGTTTTGAAAATAAATCGGAACAAAAAAATCCATTCGCAAGAATGGGGCGGCCGCATGCAGCAGACCTGGAAATTCTAAAAGACAAGGATCCCAACTTCCGCGTGTGGAATACGCTTGCCCGTCCGGATCAGGATGGAATCACCTCCTATTTTCACAAGTCCCTGGGTGGTTATAGCGGAGCGAAACTAAGAAGGTACCAGGAGCTTATCGACTTTCACATTAACAGGCGCAACATGGCGGTAATCAACATGCTCAATACAAAATATTTCATTTTCTCAGGAGAGAAAAATAATATCATGACGTATCCTAATCCCGATGTGCTGGGCAACGCCTGGTTTGTAAATGAACACCGGATTGTTGCAAATCCCGATTCGGAAATTACAGCGCTCAGCAAGTTCGATCCGAAAACTACAGCTATTGTGGATAAGCGCTTTGAAGATTATTTTACCGGATTAAAATCTTCGACAGATTCGACAGGGACCATCAAACTCACATCTTACAAAGCCAATGACCTGATGTATGAAACAAATACATTAACAGAACGCTTAGCCGTGTTCTCAGAAATCTATTACGCAAACGGTTGGAATGCATATTTGGATGGAAAATTAACTCCTCATATCCGCGTCAACTATGTGTTGCGTGCGATGCGCGTGCCTGCAGGTAAACATAAGATCGAGTATAAATTTGAACCAACGATCATTGCAACAGGAGAGAAAATTTCTACTGCGAGTATGATTTTACTTTTCCTCCTTTGCGGAGGGGCAGCCTTTATAGAGTTAAAGAAAGGCAAAAAAGATCTTTAACACAGAGTCCATAGAGGTTGAAGAGTTACACAGAGTTAGATTACTCTCGGTGAAACTCTATTTTTCTTCGTGTACTCTGTGTTGAAAAATATAAATTAAAGAGCCACCGAGATATAAATGAAAAAGGTTCTCATAATCACGTACTACTGGCCTCCCAGCGGAGGAGCGGGCGTTCAGCGCTGGCTCAAGTTTGTAAAATACCTGCGTGTATTTGGCTGGGAACCCGTTGTTTATACTCCGGAAAATCCGGAATCTCCGGCCATGGACGACTCCCTGCTGAAAGACATCCCGAAAGGCCTTACCGTTATCAAAACCCCGATCTGGGAGCCTTACAATCTGTACAAAGGATTCATTGGACAGAGGAAAGGTGAAAAAATAAATGCAGGATTTCTCACTGAGAAGAAAAAGCCGGGACTTGCAGAAAAAATATCCGTGTGGATACGGGGTAACTGGTTCATTCCAGATGCAAGGAAATTCTGGATAAAGCCCTCGGTTAACTTTTTATCTGAATATCTTTCAAATAATCCGGTAGATGCCATCGTATCTACCGGTCCTCCGCACAGCATGCATTTGATCGCACTTGCGCTGAGAAAGAAATTCAATATAAAATGGCTTGCCGATTTCCGTGACCCCTGGACTAATATTGATTTTTATGACAAACTCCTGCTCACAAAATCTTCAGACCACAAACATAAAAAGCTCGAACACGAAGTTTTAAAAAACGCTGATGCGGTTCTAACTGTTGGGTGGCATATGGCGGATAGTTTCAAAAAAATAGTTAACCGGAAATATGAGGTAATAACGAACGGATTTGACGAGGATGATTTTCAAACCTCACCCCACCTCACCCCGGCCCTCTCCAAAGGAGAGGGAGGAATCCCAGAGGAAAGGGGAGTGTTCAGCATCAGTCATATTGGGGCGATGAATGCTGACCGCAATCCCAAAATGCTCTGGGCTGCGCTAAATGAACTTCTGACAGAAAATGATGGGCTGAAAAAAGACCTGAAGATAAATTTCATAGGAAAGACTGATTATTCTGTGCTGAATGACCTTAATAAATGGCAACTCTCTCCTTATGTTACAAAAACAGAATACCTGCCGCATACCAAAACCACCAAGGCAATGCAATCTTCTCAGGTGCTTTTGCTGGCTTTGAACAATACGCCTAACACGCTGGGCGTTATCTCCGGGAAACTGTTTGAATACATTGCCGCAAAACGCCCCATCCTGTCCATCGGAAAAGAGAACGGAGATGCGGCAAGAATCATCAAAGAGACAGGAGCAGGAACGATCTGTGATTTTGAGGATAAAACCAAAATCAAGACGGAGATCAGCAGGTTCTACGAGTTGTTCAAACAAAAAAAGCTGAGTATTACTTTGGCAGATACTTCTGCATACTCCAGAAGAAATCAGACGGAGGCATTAGCTGGTATCCTGAACCATCTGACAGAAAAAAAATAAAGGGCACTGTAGTGCCCATTTATTTCGGAAATTATCTGGCAATAACAATTTTCTGGGTTGCAATTTCATTACGCGATCTCAGGGATATGAAATACACTCCATCAGGCTGAGAGGATATATTTATCTCTTTTGTATTGGAGGATTTTACATTTGAGATTGAATACACTTTCTCTCCCATCATATTATATATCTCCACAGTGCTGATATCCTTTCCAGAAGTTGTAACAGTGAATTTGCCTGCCGAGGGGTTAGGATATATGATCAGGTGCAAAGCACTCACGGGATCGGCACTGGAAGTAACTGTTGTTCCCACCGTAAATTTATTGGAACGGGTGGATGGAATGGCCTGCATTACCTGCGGGTTCTTGATGGATGGATTGCATCCTGTAGGATGCACCACTTCAACCATATAATCTACCGTATCTCCTGCAGGATAGCAAGTAATGTCCGTCCATGATGTGTTGCCAAAACTCACAGAATCAATCACCTCCCAACCGGCATGGGCACTGTCGCGCCATACCCTGTATTGAGGTATGCTGAACCCTGCATAATCATTCCAAAACAGGTTATACCCGCAAGGAGTTGCGGGGCTCACGGAAAGATGAATGGTGCGGTGATAGCTGCTTAAAAGACTTTCATTTCCGCAAATGTCTCTAAGTGAGAGTTTGTACTTATAAGAAGTTGTTTTCGGATTAACACCTGTCGTGTTATCCGTAAACGTGCTGTACGAACTATAAGGCACACTTCCAACATGTGTGAAGACAGATGCAATCTCCCGGTATATCCGGAAGCTGTCTATCGCACTGCTCGCTGGTTTTTCCCAAATCACCACGTTTTTGGTTGAAGAACTGTCTACTGTAACCATACAAATCGATATTTGAGAAAGAGATGCATTGACAGTAAACGGTGCCGAGGTGGAACTGCAACCAACTGCATTTATAGTACTGACCCAGTAACTGCCGGAAGTGGTTACAACAATATCCTGCGTGGTTGCTCCGGTGCTCCAGAGATAAGTTCCTCCGCTTATAATAGAAGAAGTCAAGGTTTGAGAACCACCAACACAAGGGACAATGGAGCCCGCAGAAGAAATAGTTGGTTGGGCTGGAGCTGTGGTAAAATTAACCTGAACAGCCGATGAAGTTTTAGGGCAATTAGCCTCGATAGCAGTTACAGAATAATACCCGCTCTGTGTTACAGCCAGGTTGCTGCTGTTCGCTCCGCTGATCGCTATGCTGTTTACATTCCACTGGTAAGTAAAAGGAGAAGTTGCATTGGTACTTGCTGTTAAAAGCACAGTATCTCCCTGACATTTCGTTAAAGGTCCTGCCGGTGTAATGTCCACGGTATGCGTACAACTGGTTCCTCCAAAGGCGTATATGTATTGCAACTGAAGTAAAGTATCTGTACAACCGTTTACTTTATCTGTTGCTGTAAGAGAGACATCATAATACCCATTGTACTGGTAAATATGAAATACTGTAGGATTATTATAGTTGACACTGTCGCTACCATCTCCCCAATTCCATGTGAAATTGTAATTGCTGATAGAGGGAGTATTATTGGCAAAAGCAACTGCCAAAGGAGCTGTTCCTGCCTGCGGGTTTGCAGTAAAGGCAATATTTATAGTGGCAGGAATTATACCAACATTAGCGGTATCTATGGCAGTACAACCCTTATTATCTGTCACAGTGAGGGTGTAATTTCCGGAAAGAATATTCGAAATTATTTGTGTTGTTCCTCCATTGCTCCAGGAATAAGAATAGGGACCTGTACCACCCGAAGCACTACCCGTTATTTTTCCGTTCGATACTCCGCAATTCGCTTTTACAACGGTAGTTTGAGCAGTCAATAGCGTGGGCTGAGAAATCGAAAATGCCTTCGTGCAACTTCCACCAATTGCATCTGATCCTGTGAGTGTGTATGTGCCGGGGAACAACCCGCTGGCAGTTTGAGTAGTTTGTACAGGTATCGTACTCCAGGAATATGAATAAGGAGGAGTGCCTCCGGAAACCGCTCCGGTGGCGGTACCATTATTAGACCCATAACACGTAACATTTACAGGCGTAACAGTGGCAGAAAGAGCTTGTGGCTGGGAAACAACCTCATTTTTTGTGGCAGAACAACCAACTCCATCTGTTACAGTTATAAAATAATTTCCTGCTGAGAGATTAGAAATAGTGGTGGTAGTTTGTATTGGGAATGTATTCCATGCATAGGTAAAAGGAGGAATACCGCCTGTAACAGTTACCGTTGCAGAACCATCTAAACCTCCATACGTAGTTACATCTGTATGCGACATGGTAAAAGGAGGTGGCGTACATGTTGAGAATTCCCAAAGATCATTATTGAAAACAGATGCAGGCCCCTGGCCGCAACTCACATACCCATTTGACCCTACAGAAAAACCGGTAGCCTGTCTTCTTCCCCCCGCTCCAAAATCCGCCACTTGTGTCCATGTATTTGATCCCGGGTTCCATTCCCAAAAATCCTGATAATATATACTGGCACTGATATTTGAACCTAAACCTATATATCCTTTCCCATTTGCCGAAAAGCCCGATGAATTTGCTCTGGCAGCGCCCCCGAAGTTCGCTTTTTGTGTCCATATATTTGTAGCCGGGTCCCACTCCCAAAAATCCTTATATAGGGAACTGTTATCATATCCGGTTCCTACGTATCCTTTCGTTCCAATGGTAAAACTTACAGGAACATCCCGCACAGTTGGAAAATTACTTTTTGCGGTCCATGCATTTGACGCAGGATCATACTCCCAAAGGTCATTATAGTAAACCCATCCACCGCTTAAGCCAAGTCCCATATACCCCTTGCTGCCGTTTGAAAATCCAGTTCCTACGTAGCGGGCTGTTCCGGGAAAACTGGTTTTCTGTGTCCAGCTATTAGTTGCCTGATCGTACTCCCAAAAATCATTCAGGTAGTTTGAACCATTCCAGCCCGTGCCGATATACCCTTTGGCACCAATGGCAAATGCCGAAGCCCCGCAGCGGCCTGAACCCGGCAAATTGGCCATCTGGGTCCAGGAATTTGCAGTTTGATCCCACTGCCAGAGATCCTGAAAGAAAGTGCTGCCTCCGTTGCCCCCTGTGATTAGGTATCCGTAATTCCCAATTGAAAATGATGCCGGATAATACCTTGCGGTAGCCGGTAAACTTGTTTTTTGATTCCAGGTTCCCTGAGCATTAAGCGCAAGAGAAGTCAAAACGGAAACAGATAAGGTAAATATTTTCATCATATTATTTTTGTTTCTTTAATTGAACTGTCATGCCCGGGAACATTGGCACACGGCCGGAGCAAGTATAAGGAAAAAAATTCAGTAAAAACGAGAGGAAAATAAGAAATAATTACAGAGGGTTGTTTTTATTGAAAATATCCGCTTTATCCAGGCAATAAAGCTTTGCATCCAGGATGCAATGGATAATAAACAGGTGAAGTATCTCCACGTATCCGTAGGAATGAGAGGGTAAATAAAAATTTAAGTCGCCCATTTTTCTTAACGGATTATCTGCCCTAAAGCCGGAAAAAGTTACAACAGTGCATCCTGATTTTTTTGCCTGTTCGGCCGCATTCAGAATATTTTTTGAACTGCCGGAGCTGCTGATGCAGAATACAATGTCTCCTGTATCGGCAAATGCCTCAATGGGTCTGGAAAAAACCTCCGCATAACTGAAATCATTCGAAATGCAGGTAAGAAGTGAGGAATCGTTGAAAGCAATAGCACGTACCTTTCCGTTCTTCCAGTAATCCACTGCCTGGTGGCTGGCGATGCCTGCGCTGCCTCCATTGCCTATCATCATAATTTTTTTATTTCCGGACTGAACATTCCTTACAAGTTCAACCGCTTTTTCAATTCCTATTTCATATGCGATCTTATCTGTGCCTTCCGTTGCCTCCAACGAATTGAGAAGAGATCCGAAGTCAGTGGAATATTTTTTTACAAATTGCTTTATATCCATAATAAATTTACATTTAGAAGATGAGTGTCGCAGAGAAACGCAAAGCAATACAAAAGTTACGCAAAGAAAATATCACAAATTATTTATAATTCATTTTCATTCATTCTTTGCGGTTCTCTTTTTTCTTCGCGTTTCTTTGCGAAATCCTCGGCTGTTTTCATTTCAAAAAGTGTTGGATAAATTTGGTCAAATCCTTTTTATAAACGGGATGCTCATTGCCGATTATCTGTACAGCAAGAGCCCCCACGCAGTTCCCTACAAATGATATTATTTCGGGAGCAACATTTTGACAGGCACATAACGCTGTAACAGAAAGCACTGCATCCCCCGCACCCACCGAATCGCGGATGGATGTGGCAAAGGCAGGAGTGAAGTGAAACTTATTCTTCGAAAATATCTTCGAACCCTTTTCACCCAGTGTGATCTGAATGATGCCTGCATGTGTGATCGTTTTCAGTTTCCTGATCAGATCATCCATATTTCCATGGCTGTCGCTGAACGGCATTCTTAACTCCCGTTCATCGATGGAGACAAAGTCTGTTCTTTTATACTTTGTAATATAATTATATCCGTAATTATTGCTGTTGGTCTGTGCATTCACGGCCAGATATTTTCCGGAAGATTCAAGAAATTTAATGATCGCGGGGGTGATGAATCCGTGTCCAAAGTCCGTAACCAGAATCATGTCGTGCTTTTTAACAGCGTTCTTCAGATACGCAAGCACTTCCTTCTCCAGTTTCTCTTCGATGTGCTTATCGTTCATGAAAGTTACCTCGAACAGCTTGATATCCAGGTATTTATCCAGGTATCTGCGTTTGGTATTGGTAGGTCCATCCTCACGGAAAAAGAATTTCTTTAAAATACCTGATGCAAGTTTTTCGGAAATAACTTCCTTTTGAGAATTTTCTTTACCAAGCACCGTAACCAGTTCAACATTTCCCGCAAACTGGCTTACATGATTGGCAACCGCCAGCACGCCACCGGCAAATACATTTTGCTTAAGATATACTGCGGAGATATTGGGAGATTTGGTTGATTTTCCGAGCGGCTGGCAATAATGATACTCGTCAATGATGGTATCTCCAATTACCAGCACGCTGATATTTTTCAGTTTTTCAAGATCGAGATTGATCTCATCCGCAGAATTTTTCTTCTTGAAAGCCGTCAGGTATTCCTGCGTTTTCTCATTGTGCGGGCTGAAATGCGTGTTGATCAGCGAGGACGATGAAAAAGCGATCTCCTCGGTGAAATATATCTTTCCACCGACTGATTTCACTGCATTTTCTTCTCTGAGAATATTTTTTGTTACGTCCTTCTCCCTGTCTTTATAGTCCTGACCCTTCACATAAAAATTCGGTTTGATGCGCTCAATTACCTCCACCGCAGCAGGCCATTTGTTCAGCGCCACAAAATCCACCGCCTCCAGAGCTGCAATGGATTCCAGACGGAGACGCTCGTTAAAAACCGGCCGGCCAGGGCCTTTATTTACAAATCTGTCGGGTGTGAGAGTTACAATTACAACATCCGCAATTTTCTTTGCCGCTTCAAAATGCTTGATGTGACCGGGATGAAGCAGGTCAAAACAACCATGGCAATGTGCAATGGTTTTTCCGGATCTTTTCAGACCTGAAGCGACTTTTTCCACTTGTTCAAGACTAAGAATTTTAGATGCGCTCATCTTAAAAATGTAAGGCTGCAAAGGTAAACATTCGGGATTACTCAGCCGCTAATCTGTGAATCTGTGACATTTAAAAAATACCCTCTGCTTTACTTCAGCGTTTTACACACAAAAGCCTTTGAAACACCTATCTCGTACAACTCCTCGAAGCGGGGATACAATGACCATTCCTTAAATGCCTTTTCCTCCCCGTAATTTTCCGGAATGTCCACAGTTTGAAAAGAAAGGTAATCATCCAAAATCAAAACAGTACCCTCCTGCACAAGGTTCTCGCAAAAGCGAAGTACATCCACCGTTGATTCATAGAGATCACAGTCAACATGAATAACAGCCGCTTTGGATAATGCATGTTTTTTTTTAACATCTTCAGTCAGTGATGTGTTGAAAAATCCTTCAACTATCAATATCTTTTTAAAATCCACGCCTGCCTTCTTCATTCTTCTCAGAAAGAGATCTTTCGGATAATGGAACTCTCCTTTATTAAAAACACCTCCTTCCGAAACCGGCAGACCCTTAAAAGCATCAAAAGCAAATATCCTGATATCTTCCAACCCGTATTTCTGAAACAATTTGTAAAACTTAATGAGCGAGTTGCCCTTATATACTCCAAACTCAAGATAATCTCCTTTCACTCCTTTACTTTTAACAATCTGAACCGCCTGATCGAAGCCTGGTGTGCGGATATCCTTGAACAAAAATAATTTGGATAGCTCATAAACCCAGACGGAAAAAGGCAACGGTATGTTCAGAAAAAATCTTTCAAAAAAACTCATGCGAAAACTTAATTTTAACGGTGTAAATGTATGAATATTCAATAAGCACTTACTCCGGGAATCTTCTTCAAAGTAGAGAATTGAGTATCTTCGCCATTCGATCTGAGGCATGAATATTTTATTTCTTTCTTTTTGGTATCCAAGCAAAGAACGGCCGCTTTTTGGCGCGTTTATCAAACAACATGCTGCTTCCATAAAAGAATCCGGCTGTGCAATAAAAGTGCTTGCTTTGAATAGTCATCGGAGGAATTCAAGTAAACTTTTTGATCAAGAACATTACACGGATGAAAATGGCATTGAAACGCATGTCATAACATTAAATATCTGGCTGTATAAATTAGTATATATCCTCCCCTATTTAAGCGCATGGATTTTGACCAGATATATACAGGAAAATATTTTGCCATCTTTTAAACCCGAAATTATTCACTCTAATATTATTTATTCCTGCGGTATGGCCGGGCATCGCTTGTCTCAAAAGTACGGAACAAAACACATAATAACGGAACATTGGTCGGGAGCGGATAAGTTCATAGAAGGTTATTTTTTTTCCAACCTTGGAAGTAAAGCCTACAATCATTCAGCCGCGATAACAGTTGTTTCTCATTTTTTAAAACGCAGTTTATCCCGGCATATAACAGATAAGAATAAAATACATGTGATTCCGAATATTGTGCGGACGAACCTTTTTACATACAAGCCAAAAAATAAAAATGCCTGTCTTGTATTTACTGCCATGGCAGAATGGGAATATCCAAAAGCACCGGAATTATTTTTAGAAGCCTTGGGCAAGATCAAAAAGCAAAAGAACATTGACTTCCTCGTTAACATTCTGGGGAACGGCTCCCAGTTGCAGGGATTAAAAAACAAACAGTACGATTTTAAGATAAACTTTACCGGAAAACTGGACTGGTCTGAATCCGCGAAGGTCCTGCACCGATCTGATTTTTTGCTTCATTCCTCTTATATGGAAACATTCTCGATTGTGATTGCCGAAGCATTGTGCACGGGCACACCGGTGATCGCCTCCAATGCGGGTGCGATTAGCGAGTTAATCAATGAAAAGAACGGAGTACTCTGCGAAAATATTGTGGATGGCTGGGTAAAAGGAATTGAACAAGCCTTGAAAACCTCATACAACTTTCAGGAAATAAGCAATCACATTGGAAACAAATATTCTAGAAAGGTGGTTGGCCAACAATTTGCCGAACTGTACCGTAAAGTCTTAAAGGGTACCTCTAATTACTCCTGAATGAATACAAATAGAACGCTGATGACGCTGAAAAAATTGATTTTCACTGATCTTATCTGTGTTAATCTTAAACATCTGCGTCATCTGCGTCATCTGCGTTCCATTATGAGTTTTTAGAGACGTCCTAAGATAAATCACTGTGTCTTCTCAAAAACCATAAAATAAAACTGAGAAAAGTTCTTCAGCAGGGATGTTTTTGCCAGATAATAATTAACTCTGTTCAACAAGCCGAAGAACGGAAGCTTATGCATGAAGTTCCAGTAAAATAAATTGGTGCCGGTTGTTTTCAGCAATTTCATATTTCCGGATTTATCAAACAGCTTTTTCGACTTGTAAAAGGGATAACTCAGGTGATTTCGCATATCCTGATCAATGACCTTGCCTTTCAACTTATAGAAAATAAATGTCAAAAAGTAAGGCAAGGAAAATGCATTCGGAAGTGTTATAACTGCAATTGCCCCGGGTTTAAGTAATTTGGAAATATTTTCAATCACTCTATGTGGCTTCTCCGTGTGTTCAATTACTTCGGTGCACAAAATAAAGTCGTATTGTCTTTGAACATCCATTTCTTCTGCATTAATAACAGCAAAACTAATTACCTTACCTCCCTCCATTGATGAAAAATGCTGATTTGCTTTAGAAACAAGTGAGGGCTCTATGTCTACACCATACACATTCTTAAATCCCGAATCTGAAATCAGTTTTGAATAGAACCCGGCATTGCAGCCAATGTCAAGAGCATAATCGAAATTCTTAATCATTCCTTGCTCATCCAATGACTCCAGCAGATCACTGAACAAATTTATTCTTAATCTATGCAAATGCATAGACTGAGGGTTTTTATGTTTATAGATTTCATTCAGTTTCCCTTGTAGAGGGTCGGAATTGCTGCAATCAAAATTTTTGACGTAGGATATTTTCATCAGCCGGCTATTCTTTTGATGATTTTTCCGGGAGAAGACAACACTACTTGTGCAAATAGAATTGTATCCTTTTTTTTGAGAGCCTTTATTAGCTGACTTTTAACTGTCGCAAACACCGGGCAATGTTTATATTCTGATTTAAGTGGGTTCAGCCAATCAGGAGGGTTATTATAAAATGTTCTGCAATTAGCAATTTCTCCATAAGTATGAGAATCGCTTCCGGCTATGAAGGGTTTTGATAATTTACGGGCAAGCCCGATAGCCATATCATTTTGTTGAACGGTTAATCTCCCGTTATAGCCTTCGATGAGATCTATCCCTTCAAAATTCATTTCATCCAATCGGTGTCCTACAAAGGGGTGATTTAAAATGGTGATTCCTCCCTGGTTCTTGATCTCGGCTATCACATCGGTGTACTTACATGAACGAATTTCTTCTTTCAAAAAAATTCCTGTAATATCTCCAATATCAGTTTTTATTTCAGCGCCTACAATTACGGTCAGACCGGAATCGGAATTCTTAGCCGCACACTCCATCCCGCCCTTAATGGTGTTGTGGTCATTGATCACGATGGCATTCAACCCCCTCTCCTTGGCGAGCCGCAGTATCCTCGCAGGGTCCATCATGCAATCATAAGAATGATGCGTATGGGTATGAAAGTCAATGATCATACTGTCAAAAAGCGAATCTTATTCTTTTGTAATAATGTACAAATATTAATAATACCTGCATTAAATTGGGTAAAGGGTCACGCAAACTGATGTCATTCTTTGCTGTAAACAAATCTACCAATATCCGAAAGAACGACAGAGGCCTGCTCAGAAAATGGTACAACTCACCGTTCAGCAGCCAGTGAAAGCGGATTTTTTTGTACTCTTCCTGCTGTCCTATGTTTTCACCCTTCACATTTTTAACAAGACAAAGAGGAAAATTAACCCCGGAGGCAAGGGCCAGTTCCAGCGACCCCCAGAATTTAGGGTTGATCTCCATTAGTTTATAGCTGCCGTCTTTACTGTCCTTTTTAAACTCCACCATGGCCACTCCGTTCCATTTAAGGTGATCAAGTATCTTCTTTCCGTGCTCCATCAGTTGCTCATCGTAAATACCCTCTGCACATACGCTGGCCCCACCCGTAGCAGGATATTCCCGTATGCGCTTATGCATAAAACAATTTTTGCAAATCCCTTCCTCGTAATACGCAAAAAAACCGTATCCGTCTCCCTCCACATATTCTTGAATAATTGGCTGCGTAACCTCCTCCAGACCAAGCTCCTTTTTGATCCATAGACTTTTCTCCTCCAGCTCTTGCTTGCTGTTCACATAAGCGACCATATTTCTTCCAAGTTCAAAGGGAGCCTTTACCACCACCGGGAAATCAACATACAGGTCTTTAATTTGAACATACGAAGAAACATAATAACTTTTTGGACAAGGCACCCCCAGCCGCTCTGCCAATTTATATGTTTCAAATTTGCTCGAGGCAAGTTCAAAACTTTCCCTGCCGGGAATTACCATTGCTGCATATTTCGAAATTTCAACGCGATTGGACG
Organism: Bacteroidota bacterium; assembly: GCA_004297845.1. Lineage (GTDB taxonomy): Bacteria > Bacteroidota > Bacteroidia > Palsa-948 > Palsa-948 > Palsa-948. Next base: position 33,217 of record SCSP01000029.1, read on the forward strand.
AACAGATTTTATGCGTTTGAAATCCCACCGGCATCAATAGATCATATTTGTCCCCCTTTAGGATCTCCAGCAATTGTTTATAACATGTATCTTCCGAAGTTCGGGGATTTGTAACGACAAATTTTCGGGAAACATATCTGGAAAAAAAACTGAGAGATGCCCTATGGTACCCAACAACGTGCAGTTCAATATCCTTCATAATACCCATATACCTGACAATCGCCAGCGTGTTGTAGTTAGCAGCGTCTAATATCAATATCTTCATCCGGATTGATCCGCTTTCAGGTATTCATTGATGATTTGCCGATCGGTAAGGCACTGAAATTTTCGTTCATAAAGGTAGTCCAATATTTTTTTATACTCCCCAAGGTATCCGGCATACTTATGATCGGTAAAAAAAGTATTGTGCCATAACACGGAATGCAGGCAGTTCTGTTCATTTTTTTCAAAGAAGGTGATTACGCTTTTTGCAGTTTCCTTCACAGGCAACTTCATATACCTTTGAAATGTTCCGTCCATAACATTCAGGGGCGCTTCAATGAAACTATATGACTTCCTCGTCTCAAAATTATAGGGCTGAAAAGGGAGTCCGTAGCTGTTCCTGAATCCGTGCATTTCGGCAAAGCCCAAACTTGCGTCTAATTGCAGCTTTGCGTTTTCAATGTCATCCCAGGCCTGAGGTAAATTAAATTTCAGGTAATGATACCGGTTGCTTACAGGATTAAATCCCGATTTTTCTATTTCAATTTTGAGAGTATCGGGAGAAATGCTTTTATGCAAGCCGTTGGAACTGCCGTTATCCCCAATTTGTTTTATACTGTTTTGGATTGCTGGCGATTGAATATCATAATCCGCATTCACCGATCGTTCATTCACTTTTCCTTTACTTACAATCCAGAAAAATGTTGACCGGAAGTCGTACTCGCTTTCAATCTTCATGATCTTATCCATGTTCAACCAATCCGGCCTGCTCATTACCGCATTCGCAAGTAATTTAAATAACACCCCGAATTTTCCCTGCTTGATTGCAACCAGTCCGTCCTGCATAAGCGCACCGTGTATGCTATCAATATCGTGAGAGAGAAATACTTTTGAGGGAAGGCCCTGCTTTTTATATCTGGATAACTGCGGACATTGCTCAACAACCTTGTCAAAACAATTCTGAACCAGATTCTCGTGAATATTTTTGTATTTGCACTGATAACTGTCCGCGTAGCGAAATCTCTCCAGTTCATCAAATTGCTGCACATGGTATTCCTGAAAGCTGTTGATCATGTAAAAGGCAGTTGCCAGATGATCGATTCGTCCATCCGCTGTCCGGATGAGGCAATCGTTTTGAAAATGCTGCTGATGCGAAAAAATATTTTTGCTTAACGCTTTGTAGAATTCAACAGCTATCGGCAGCTCCGATCCGGGACTGTCATCAATCAGCAGATCGGCATACGTTTTATCCTCTACCATCTCATAGGAAATATTCTTATTCTTTGCCAAAACATCCCATATGTAAAGCAATTCATTCCCGAAAATGAAATTGGCGGGGATACATATCTTCATGGAATAATATGAAAAGTAATGCTTATTTTACGAATAAAGATTTTGGCAGTGTCCCGAGGTGTGAATCGAGCAGACAGAATATGTTGTCATCATTCCTGAATTTCCCACCCTTCTCCACTTCAAAAAGTTTCGAAATTGTATTTTTACTTTTTCTTAGTTGGTAAAAACGATACTTATTAATTTTTTCCAAATACCCGACCGCATCCTCCTCCCCGGGCTTGATCAATGCCTTCATGTACTCGATGCATATAATGGGCGCGTCTTTTCCCGTAAGAAGTTTTTCTGCGCCTCTCAACACCTCCAGTTCAAAACCTTCCACATCAATTTTCATCATCCTTACTTTTGATACTCCTTCCTTTGCCAGAACGGAATCCAGTCTGTCGATCTCCACCATCTCACGAGGATCGCTGCTGTTCAGTTCAACCATGGAAGGGCATCCCCGGTCCGTATAGATCGGAATGCTTCTTGTTTCATTTCCCAATCCCATTTTAAAGGCAGAAATGTTTGAAAACCGATTATGCGAAATACTTTCCGAGAAAACGTCATAGCTTTTTCTTGTCGGTTCAAAAGCAAACACCTTGCCTAAGCTACCCATCATCTTTGCCGCGTATAAGGACATAAGGCCCACGCTGGCGCCAACATCTAAAAAAACATCGTTGGGGCTCAGGCATTGCTTTAGTACGTCCAACGTGCCGGCTTCATAAAATCCAAGATAATATATCTCATGTATTTCGAAGTTTTTTTCTGCATTCAGAACAATATCGAAGCCATAAATCGTTGGACAAAGGACCTGTTCCTTAAGCGGAGGAAGAACTAGCCCTGAGATGAGCCGAGAGAGCTTACGACTTCCTGGAAACCGGAATTTGTTAAACAAAAAATCAGCAGCGGCATGACAAAAACCAAATTGTTTTTCCAATTGTCGAGAGTGCAGAGATGTTCTTTCCGTTATCATCTTTAAAATGCCGTACTTTTTACTGACGGCAATTCACATATATTTGCATTACATTCAAATGTACTCAGTTTTTTCTTTTATTTAATTCTGAATTTATCCGGGGATGGGCAGTATCCAAAAGCAAGCGATCCAGAACACGATCATCTCCTATCTGGGAGTTGCGATTGGCTTCATAAACACGCTCGTACTGCAACCCACGATGCTCTCGACCGAAGAGGTTGGCTTAACACGAATCCTTTATGCTGTTTCGGCCCTTATTGCCACGCTGTTTCCGCTCGGGCTGAACGCATTCAGCATAAAATATTTTCCGAAATTCCGTAATTCAGGGAATGGGCATAACGGTTACTTTGGGCTTCTGCTGAGGATCGCGGTGATCGGGTACATATTAGTTGGCATCATTGTCATGCTGTTAAAAGGAAGCATCCTTGCGAAATACCAGAACTCTCCGCTTTTCGTAGAGTACTTTACGTACATTTTTCCCATGGCGCTTTTTATGGGCCTCATTTCAATACTTAGCGTGTACGCTGCGTGTCTTTTTAAAACCGCTTTCCCGTCCTTTCTGAATGAAATATTTATTCGCATCGCTACAATGACCATCGTTTCACTTTATTTTCTGAAGCTGATCGATTTTCACATTTTCATTTTTCTGTTCATGGCTTCGCTGGGAGTGCAGGTTATTGGTCTGCTCATTTACGTGCTTCGGGTAGATAAAGTATCACTGAAGGTGAACTGGAAGTTTGTCAGAACCTTTGAGATAACAAAAACCGCCCATTACGTATTCCTTCTCTCACTTGCCGCCCTGGCCTCGATGGCCATTCGAAATACCATTGATAACATCCTGATAGGAAGTTACCTGGATCTGGAGCAGGTTGCCGTATACAGCGTGGCATTTCTCATCGCCAGCATGATCGAAGTCCCCGCGGGATCGCTCTCAAGGATCGCTGACCCGAAAATTTCCGATGCCATCGCCCGTAACGACCTGAGGCTGATTCAGGAAGTGTACTACAAATCCACCCGGTTGCTTATGATCCTCGGGGGAATACTGTTCACCGGATTATTCATCAATATCCACGAATTGCTTTCTTTATTGCCCGCACAATACCGAGCTGGCGGAAATGTGGCGATCATCATCGGCATCAGCGCCTTTTCAAACATGGCTACCGGAATGAACAGCTCAATTATATATTACTCCGATAAATACAAACAAGGCTCCTTGATGCTCATCGGCATGGTCATACTCTCCGTTGCGCTGAACATGGTGCTCATCCCCGTTTGGGGGATAGAAGGTGCGGCTGTTGCTACCGCTGCTTCGCTGATCCTGTCCAACGTATTTAAAACACTGATCATTTACCGGGGATATCAGCTACAGCCCTTTGGAGGATATATTTTCATTGTGCTGGGGCTGATCGGTGTGTGTATCGTAGTGAATTATTTACTTCCGTCACTCCCCAATGCCATTCTGGATATCATCTACCGAAGCATTGTGGTAACTGCTATCTACGGTGCAGGAATTTATTTCAGCGGGATAGCCGGGGAAGCGGTTGATTTCGCGAAAAAACTTCTCAATCGTTGAACTTATACCCCACTCCCCTCACCGAGAAAAAATGCTTGGGCTCGCGGGGATTTTTTTCGAAATACTTGCGGAAGTTCACAATATAATTGTCAATAGTGCGGGTGGAAGGATATACATCGTATTCCCAAACGGTTCTAAGAATATCTTCCCGGGAAACCACTTCGTTCTTGCGTTCGATCAGTAATTTAAGAAGCTGTATCTCGCGCTTTGGGAGGGAGCGTTTTTTTTCATCCCTGCCAAACACATCAAAGGTCAGAAAATTGATTTCGCATTTTCCAAAGCGATAGGTGTTCATTTCGCTTTTCCCCTCCTGCGATGTTATGCCTCTCCGCAGCAAAGACCCGACACGCAGCAAAAGTTCCTCCAGATTAAAAGGCTTGGCCAGATAATCATCGGCACCCAGCTTTAGACCCTGCACGCGCTCATCGCTGGCTCCTTTTGCGGTAAGAAAGATCACAGGCACCTTCGTGTTTTCCAGCCGTATTTTCCGGCAAAGGGTGTAACCGTCCATTTCGGGCAGCATTACATCCAGAATGATTAGGTCGAAATGAGCAGAACGAAACTGGTCGAACGCTATTTTCCCATCACGCGCTTCTGTTACTTCATAACCCTCCATTTCCAGATTGAGTCGAATGGCGCTGCGGAGATTCTCTTCGTCTTCTACTAATAATATTCGGTGGGCCATTTGAAGGTATAAAGGTACTAATTCGGCTACTTATGGTTAATGGCTAATGGAAAGGCTACCTTAACCATTAAACATTAGCCCTCCTGCTATGCTACCGGATGAAATGCATCTTCCACATGATTAATCGCGTGACTTTTCCCGGTCAGGATCACACCGATGATATCAAACCTCACTTCCAGATCAAGATCATTTTTTTCGATGTATGCATTTACTGCCTTGATCAGATTTTTTTGCTTCTGGCGATTTACAAATTCCTCAGGTTCTCCAAAAAAGCTTCCGCTGCGGGTTTTCACTTCAACAACAACCAGTGTATTATCTTTCTGAGCCAATATATCGATTTCTTCCCTCCCAAACCTCCAGTTCTTTTCAAGCAACGCGTACCCGTTTTGAGACAGAAACTCTGCGGCTAACTCCTCTCCTGCAAGACCTTTATCGTTATGCTCAGCCATCCCTTACAAATTACGAATTTTTAACGAATATACGAATAGAGCCGCAAAAGTATTCGTAATTCGGTTGATTCGTAATTCGTAGATTCTGGTATGATTGTTGGATTGTCCTCGTATGTGTCTCCAAAAAAAGATTAATTTCGTAACACTAAAAATTACTTATACCATGAAAAAACTAATTCTCTCTGTAACATTCGCGCTCACAGGCATGTTCATCGCAACTGCCCAGTCTTTTGAAGGCGTTATAGAATTCAAAAAGCAAACAACTACCGATACGGTAAACTATATCTACCACATTAAAGGGGATAAAGTTCGTCTGGATGAAATAGGCAGTAAATCAAAAAAGGTAGAAGGCAGTTTCATCATTGACCTGAAAACGAACAGCATGCTTTCCCTCAGCCACGATCGTAAAATGTACATTGAGCAGGCATCCGGAACTCCGGCTGTAGTTACCGGCAAGCCTGAGGTAAAAAAAACAGACAATGTAAAGACCATACAGGGCATGAAATGCACTGAATACATTGTAAAGAATCCGGAAGAAAAAGTGCAGGTTACCTACTGGATGGCTTCCAATCATTATGATTTCTTCTTCAAACTTTTGAAAGTGCTGAACCGTAAAGATAAATCTGCGGTGTATGTGCAGCAGATCACCGGGGCAGACGGCATGTTCCCCTTCCTTTCAACGCAGGTAAATCTTGAGACCAACAAAGAAGAGGTAAAGATGGAAGTTACAAAGGTTGAAAAGAAAACCATTGACGCTGCCAAGTTTGACGTTCCGAAAGATTATCAGAAGTTTCAGAAATAATTATCAGAAGGTAAGGCTACATGTAGCCTCTACCTTTAGTTTAGCCCTTCTGCCAAACAGGAGGGCTAAATTTTTTGTGGTATGTCCGGCTGGAAAGCCGAAGCACACCGGATAATCAAATTCCGCCACAGATTCACAAATTATTTCTTCAGCCGTTTTTCCAAACGGCACCTGATTATCCTTCATATCTGTCATTCCCCCTATGATCAACCCCTCCAGATGCGAGAGTTTTCCGGCCCGCTTCAGCGATATCATCATCCGGTCAATATGATAGAGGTATTCGTCCAGGTCTTCAATGAACAATATCTTTCCGGAGGTGGAGATACCTGAACGGCTTCCTTTCAGCGCATAAAGCAAAGATAGGTTTCCACCCACCAGAGATCCTTCCCCGCTACCCTTTCTGTTCAGGGGATGAGTTTTTATGGAATATGGATTTTTCTCCCCAAATAAATATTTTCTTAAAGTGTCAGCCGATTCCTCGTCCTTATTAAAATTAATGCACATGGTTGCATGCAGGGTTTCCACGCCAAAGTTCTGATGAATATGTGAATGGAGTACCGTAATGTCGCTGTAACCAATGATCCATTTCGGCTTTGCCTTAAATTTTTTAAAGTCTATCTTATCAATAATCCTGAGTGTTCCATAACCTCCGCGGGCGCTGATGATAGCTTTGACCGAATCATCATCCAGCATCTTCTGAAGGTCTTCCTTCCTTTGCGGATCACTTCCGGAGAACTGGTTCTCGCTCCCGAAAAGGTTTTTTCCGAAAACAACTTTCAAACCCCACTTTTCAAAGGTATCCACCGCAAACTGAATTTCCTCTCTGGAAATTTTTCTTGCAGGGGCAATAATTCCGATCTTGTCGCCCTTTTTCAATGCCGGTGGAGAGATTATATCCATCTTTTCATTTGATTATCTTTGCCGAAGTTAAAAACAGATTGCAAATTGCAGATTACAGATTGCAGATTTGTTACTAACAGCTTTAAACTTTGAACTTCAAACGCCATCTCATAACTGCTGCCCTGCCCTACGCCAACGGACCAATTCATATCGGGCATCTGGCGGGTTGCTATTTGCCGGCAGATATTTACGTACGCTACCTGCGCTCCAAAGGCGAAGATGTAAAGTTCATCTGTGGCTCGGATGAGCACGGGGTTCCTATTACGATCAAAGCAAAGAACGAAGGCATAACACCTCAACAGGTGGTGGATAAATACCACAAGATGATGGGCGATTCGTTCAAGGAATTCGGAATCTCTTTCGATATATATTCCCGCACTTCGGGCAAAGCGCATCACGAAACGGCTTCTTATTTTTTCAAAACACTTTACGATAAAAAGGTTTTCACGGAAGAGATCACCGAGCAGTATTTTGACGAGAAAGCAAATCAGTTTCTGGCTGACCGGTATATTGTAGGAACCTGCCCGAAATGCGCCAACGAAAGCGCATACGGAGACCAATGCGAAAAATGCGGTTCAACATTGAGTCCTACAGAACTGATCAACCCAAAATCCACTTTATCAGGAGAAAAACCTGTTTTGAGAAAAACAAAGAACTGGTTCCTGCCTTTGGATACAATGCAGCCTCGGATCGAAAAATATATTGAATCGCACAAAGACTGGAAAGTGAATGTGTACGGACAATGCAAATCCTGGCTCGACCAGAAACTGCAACCCCGGGCCATGACCCGTGATCTGAACTGGGGCGTGAAAGTGCCGGTGAAAGACGCGGAAGGAAAGGTATTGTATGTGTGGTTTGATGCACCTATCGGATACATATCGGCCACCAAAGAACTATTCAATCAGGCCCCATCCCGGCCTTCCCCAAAGGGGAAGGAGATGCAGGCGACTGAGGAGGGATGGGAGTTGTACTGGAAAAATAAAGATACCC
>SCSP01000289.1 GCA_004297845.1 Bacteroidota bacterium
TTGCTTCCGCCACTCACGCTTTCAAAGGAAGAAGCGGAGATATTCCTTCACGCATTTGCATCCGTGATGAAAAAAGCCCTTGTGAAATAGTTCATGAAAAATTTTATTTCGGTTAAGGATGTTGAGAATATTGACCAACTGGTACTTGAAGCGCTTATAGAAAAGAAATTTCCCTTTGCAAACAAGGAGATAGGAAAGAACAAAACCCTCGGACTTATTTTTCTAAATCCCAGCCTGCGTACCCGTCTCAGTACCCAGCGTGCCGCTCAAAATTTGGGCATGGATGTCATGGTCATGAATCTCGATAAAGAGGGGTGGAGCATGGAAACAAAGGACGGAGTCCTTATGGACGGTTCAGCGGCAGAACATATCAAAGAGGCTGCAGCAGTAATTGGGCAATACTGTGAAATAATTGGTGTGCGCTCATTTCCAAAATTACTGAACAGAGAGGAGGATTACAGCAACGAGGTGCTGAATAAATTTATCCAATACGCTGGTGTCCCGGTAATTAGTTTAGAATCTGCAACGCTTCATCCGCTTCAATCACTTGCAGATTTAATTACCATTACAGAAATCTGGAACTCCCAGGTCCCAACTCCCGGCTCCAGACCGAAGGTCGTGCTGACATGGGCTCCTCATCCTAAAATTCTCCCGCAGGCAGTTCCGAATTCCTTTTCAGAATGGATGCTGAGATCCAATGTGGATTTTGTAATTACACATCCTGAAGAATATGAATTGGATGCCCGATTTACCTCTCTCCCTTCAGGGTCGGGGCAAGCTAAAATTATTTACAATCAGGAGGAGGCATTTAAAGGTGCAGATTTTATTTATGCGAAGAATTGGTCATCGTATAAAGAATATGGAAAAATAATATCTCAGGATAAAAAATGGATGATCACCAACAAAAAAATGGTGCTGACCAATCAGGCAAAGTTCATGCACTGTTTGCCTGTAAGAAGAAATGTAGTTGTGGCAGATGAGGTTCTTGACGACCCGAATTCTATCGTGATTCAGCAGGCGAAGAACAGAATTTATTCTGCCCAGGTTGTTTTAAAAAAAATTCTGCAAACATTGAAATGAAAATTTTTGTAATAAAAATCGGAGGCAATGTGATTGACGATGAAAAACAACTTTCATCGTTTCTGAATAATTTCGCTTTTATCCATGATCAGAAAATTTTAGTTCACGGAGGCGGCAAGATCGCTACAGAACTTTCCAAGCAATTAGGTATCGAAGCCAAAATGGCGGATGGAAGGCGTATTACCGATGCAGACACGCTTAAAGTGGTGCAGATGGTTTACGGAGGATTGATCAATAAGAATATTGTAGCCCAATTGCAATCAAGGAATTGCAACGCGATAGGATTATCCGGTGCTGATGCAAACATTATTCTCGCTGCGAAGCGTGCCCTCCTCCAGGAGGGGGCAGAGGGAGGATCTGTTGATTTTGGTTTCGTAGGCGATGTGCAACATGTAGAGACGAAAAATATTGTGTCTCTGCTGAATTCCGGATTTACACCTGTTATTGCCCCCCTCACCCACGATGGCAAAGGACAAATACTGAATACGAATGCCGACACCATGGCATCCGCTGTTTCTGTTGCTATGGCAAAAAGTTTTGAAATAAATCTTATCTTTTGCTTTGAAAAGTCCGGTGTTTTGAAAAATGCGGATGACGATAATTCGGTTATTGAGAAAATGAGCTTTTCTGATTATGAAAAATATAAAACGGAAAAAACAATTTCGAAAGGGATGATTCCAAAATTGGATAATGCTTTTGATGCGATAAAGCAAGGAGTAAAATCAGTGGTGATCTGTCACGCAAAAGATTTGAAGAAAGCGGTATCAGGACAGAAATCAGGAACCTGTTTGAATTAATCATTTGTATATTCGTCTTTATTCGTTATTCGTAATGAAGCTGTGGAAAAAGAAAATATCCGTCAATAAGCAGGTTGAAAAATTTACCATTGGCAAGGATCGCGAACTGGACCTGCTTTTAGCCGAGCACGATGTGACTGGCTCCATGGCACATGCAAAAATGCTTGCACAGGTTGGATTATTGAAGAAATCGGTCCGGCAAAAACTCCATAAAGAGCTTAAAAATATTTTACAAAATATCAAAGCAGGCAGATTCAAAATAGAGCAAGGAACGGAAGATATACACTCCCAGATAGAATTCTTACTCACTAAAAAACTGGGCAACATCGGAAAGCAGATTCATACGGCACGCTCCCGGAATGACCAGGTGTTGCTGGATGTGGTTTTATTTTCAAGAACAGAAATAAAAACGATTGTGCGGCAAGCCCATCCGTTATTTTCACTGTTGATTCAGCTCAGCGAAAAACACAAAAAAAAGCTATTGCCCGGTTATACGCATTTGCAAGTGGCAATGCCTTCTTCTTTCGGCTTGTGGTTTGGCGCCTATGCTGAAAGTATTAAAGAAGACATCGAGTTCTTGTTTTCCGTTTACGGGATTATCAACAAAAACCCGCTTGGCTCAGCAGCCGGATATGGTACGTCTTTGCCAATCAAAAGAAAGATTACTACACAACTTCTAGGCTTTGACGGAATGAATCACAACTCCGTTTATGCACAGATGACAAGAGGCAGAACAGAAAAATTAGTGAGCACAGCCATGGCTCTTCTTGCCTCTACCCTTGCTAAAATGGCAATGGACATCTGCCTGTTCATGAACCAGAACTTTGGATTTGTTTCCTTCCCGGAAAATCTTACCACCGGCTCCAGCATCATGCCGCATAAAAAAAACCCGGACGTGTTTGAACTGATCAGGGGCAAGTGTAACCGCTTGCAGACCGTACCTCAGCAAATGACTTCCGTAATATCCAACCTTCCTTCCGGTTATCACAGAGAATTTCAGTTGCTGAAAGAAATATATTTCCCCGCTTTTGGCGAGTTAAAGGATTGTCTTACGATGATGAACTTCATGCTTCGGCAAATCCAGGCAAAAGATAATATCATGTCCGCCAAAAGTGGATCCGCCTCTGGCGGAAAAGACGAAAAGTACAAGCATATCTTCAGCGTGGACGCAGTGAATGAACTGGTAAAGAAAGGAATACCTTTCCGCGATGCATATAAAAGAGTAGGGGAAGACATTGCTTCGGACAATTTTATAATTCCCAAAAATATTACATATACTCACGAGGGCAGCATCGGTAACCTTCAAAATTCAGAGATCAGAAAAGAAATGAACGGGATCATGAGAAAGTTCAATCAGAAGTTCAGGAAAGTGGATTCTGTGCTTGGTCGTTTATTGAAATAGAGAAAGTATAGTTTCTCCTTTTTTTAATAAGATCGTATTTATCCCCAATTTATTGGCTCCTTCAATATGCTGGATGGAATCATCTATAAAAAGGGTCTCCTCCTTTTTTAGTTTATTTTCTGATAAAACGAATTCGAAGATAGCTGCATCCGGTTTTCTCATCTTTACTTTGTGAGAGACATATGCTTTTTCAAACACATCGGAGAAAATATTGCGCTTGAATTTATCTTGCATGTAAGCAGAAAAGGCTGTGTAATGAATTTCATTGGTATTGCTCAACAAAAAGATCCGGTGTGTTTTTCTGACCTCATCCAATAAAGACACCCTTTCTTCGGGCAGATCAAGAAGCATGGCGTTCCATGCGTTGTCTATCTCCTCATCAGAAGCAACTCCTATAAATTTCCTGATATCTTCCCTGAATTCGGAAGGACTTATTCTTCCTGTTTCTAACTTATCAAATAGATCTTTTTGAGTTGTCTGCGAATAGATCGTGGAAAAGTCGACCAGCCCCAGTTTAGCAAAGGCGTTTTCAGTAAGTTTATAATCAATATTGAGAATAACTCCGCCAAAATCGAAGATGATATTCTTTATGTGTGAAGGTATACTCAAAATATTAAATTTGCAGCCCCGTTGCTTCTTTGAAAGAAATTCAAAGTTAATAAATGGGCCTATAGCTCAGCTGGTTAGAGCACTTGACTCATAATCAAGTGGTCCCAGGTTCAAGTCCTGGTGGGCCCACCAAAACAGAACAGAACTTCGTGATTCTCACGGGGTTCTTTCTTTTTATTGCAATATTTCATCCTCAATAATAAATATTGATATAGTTTTCCTTTATATAAAACGGTTAATCAGTTTTTTGGAATAATTCAAAACATTTCTCAAAACATCATAAAACAGCATTATCCACAAAAAGCCAGACATTGTCCATAGGACAGCCACGTTGACCCAATACGTGCTGTAATAATTTCCGAAAACATTTTTCCGGGGAGCAAAAAAATGAGAGCGAATAAAATGGTTTGATGAGCCGTCCCTGAAAATGGGATCTTTTGTTGCAACAAGCTTACCATCTTCCACAATTATGGCGTTGGTCAGACCGTCATTCGTCACTAGTTCTTCCAGTTTTTGATTATGGTATTCATTTTTCAGATTATTAAACTCCAAATTTCCGGCTATACTGCTCTGATAGGTAAGCATTAAATCATTTTTAGCTTTCCTTTCCTTTTTGTCAACATCCAAATAATGCTTCTTGATTTTTGCGAGATATTTTTTCATCTCCACACAAACTGCTGTGTCATACCCGCCACTGGTAAGGTTACTATGACGGTTAAACACATGATCAGGAGTGATTTTATGGCTGATAATTTCATTCCTTATTATTTCAAGTATAGAATCTTTCTTAGGTGCGGTTTTTGCAGATAAGGCTTTATCCGATAAATCCACCATGGCAGGGCACCACGCTCCCGATATAACATTAGCGCTTTTAGATTGTTTTTCATACCTGTAAAAGATTTTTTCATAGTCGTTGTTCATAAATTGATTTACCGCAAGCGCCTCAAAGGCCCATCTGGATGTCATCATATCACCTGCAAAGGGAACCAGCGCCTGACCGGAAATCTTAGGATTCAGTTCATCAAACCTGACCAACGCCCCGCTTAAAAGGATCTGCGGGATGAGCAGGAAAGGGATAAGTATGTAGATAGTAACCACTGAATTGAAAGCGGCAGAAATATTCAAGCCCAGCATGTTCGCGCAGCAGGAAGTGGTGAAAAGCACCAGCCAGTAATCAATATACATTCCTTTTATTTCAAGAATGTAATTCCCGATAAGAACAAAAGTGAGGGTTTGAATGGCGGAAATAAAGAACAGGATAATCACTTTGGAAAAGAGGTAGCTCCCTTTGCTCAGGTTCAGAAAAGATTCGCGTTTCAGAATTTTCCGGTCCCGGATTATTTCCTCTGCGCTCACCATCATTCCCACAAACAGTGCTACGAGTACGCACATGAACATGAAAGCAGGCAGGTTCTTGTTTTCAGAAAAAATATACTCCTCTCCATTTTTATAATATTTTACAAGAAAAGCAAGAATCAAGGATAGAAGAGGCGCTTCAATCAGGGTTATTGCCAGATACTGTGTGTTGGAAATTTTCGACAAAACATCACGCACTACAAATACTTTGAATTGATTGATGAAATTAGGTTTCTTGAAAGAGTTATGTATGTCGTGTTTTGCATTACCTGAAGATATACCTGTATTTGGCGCTATTTTCTCTCTATAAAATCCATTCCATTCATCTGATGATACCTTGCGGTTATGAGTAAGATTCCCGTTCTCATCCAGTACCTTTGCTTCAATAATATTGAATACTTGCTCCGGATTCACATTGCCGCAGGCAACACATTCGCTTTCATCCGCATTCACCTGGTTCACCAGCTTTTTAAAATAAATAACTGAATCTACCGGATTACCATAATAAATTGGGTAACCACCAACATCTAATATCAAAAGCTTATCAAACATCTTGAAGATGTCGGAGGAGGGCTGGTGGATCACGACAAATACAAGTTTCCCCTTTAAAGCAAGTTCTTTCAGCAGATCCATTATATTTTCAGAATCCCGCGAGGAAAGACCGGATGTTGGCTCATCACAAAAAAGAACTGCGGGTTCCCGGATCAATTCAAGCGCTATGTTTAGTCTCTTTCTTTGACCACCGCTGATGGTCTTATCCAGAGAATTTCCAACTTTTAAGTCTCTCGTCTCATACAAACCAAGCTCATTAAGCATATGTATAACCTTCTCATGAATCCGTGTATCCGGAATCCCGTCAAAACACAGTTTGGAATTGTAAAACAAATTCTGATAAACGGTAAGTTCTTCGATCAGCAGGTCATCTTGCGGCACATAGCCAACAACTCCTTCGAGCTTTTCCTTTTCCTTATGGAGATTATATCCATTCACCAAAACCTCCCCGCCTGAGGGTGCGTTATTCCCGTTCAAAATATTCAGCAAAGTGGATTTTCCGGCACCGCTCCCTCCCATTATTCCCATCATCTTGCCGGAAGGTTCAGAAAAGCTGAGATCATAGAGTCCCTGCTTGCCGTTTTTAAATTTGTACTCTATATTTTTTACAACAAATTCAATTTTTGCTTCGGAAGAGGAATTCATAAAACAGCCAGCGATGTCGCTGTAATAGATCGGCTGTACTTTCGCGTTTCGGATGGAGGATCCGGGCGACAAAATATAGGTTCGTCCGGCAGATAGGATTTGGCTGTTAAGAAACAACTCCGAACTTCCAAAATAACGGATTATGTAAATTCCAATGCTGTTAATCTTCAAAATGCCAAGCCGCCCGCTCAAAGAGTCGGAAAAAATGTGTTTTGTTAAATGTTTTGATTCCGGTTTCTCACTGCTAACTACCAGAAGATTGGAAGAATCCTCCATCTCTTCCGGAGTGGGCTTATTTGCAAAAAGAAAACATTGGTTGAATTCTTCATCGGAAATTTTAAAGGAAGAGGATACTGTTGAAATAAATTCCATTTCCTGTTCCGATACAGAAGCATCGGAGCCCACAAACTCAATGAGGTTGAGAAGTACAATAAACTTCTGTTTCTGGCTAAGTTCTTCATTGATCTGGTCACAGATGACTATGACTTTTACAGAACTTACAGCCAGTCGTCTCTTCTTCTTTTCGCCTGCAGCTTCTCCGGATTGCTGTTTAAGAAATTCATCATAATACGTCAGATATTCTTTAACCTGCTCAGAGTTCAGTTGCTTTTTCAGGAATGTTTCAACAACGTGTTTTGCATCGACAGAATTTTCATTTGACTGTGCAATGATGGCAAACAGGCGCATCAGCGCCTTTAATATTTTTTCACTCATGGTCCGTTATAAATGCAAAAGCTTTGATGCGCCACAGGCGGATCAAAGCTTTTGGTCAAAAACATTGTTCAATTCACCGCTTTGCTTCGCACAGAATTTAACTTGTCTGATATTTTTGAAAGCAGCGCCTTATCAATATCGTTCGATTTTACTTCATCAAATAATTGCCCAAGGGCTTTCAATTCCTGAATCAGCGGATTGAACTCCTTGTCGCCTTCATATTCCTTCAGCAGGCTCATAAGCTCCCTTAATTCATTCCTTGCTTCAAAAACTTTCTGATAAATAATTTCGTTGTCCTTGCTTTTCTCAACATTCTTTAACAGGTTCAACGTGATGTATTGGCTCTCGATCCAGCTCCCTGTCGTTATTTGAGTGGATGTTAGCAGGCGTTCATTTGATTTTAAAAAATTATCCATTTCCGTATACAAGTCGTCCATTATTTTGTTCATGGTGTCCTTTGATTCAATGTTCCGTTCCATGCGTGAACCAATTATTTTATCAAAGCTTTCCCCCGCCTCAAGATCCTTGGCAAATTTACGGGTGGTTTCAAAATATTTTTTCATATCTGCATACTCCCCGTTGGTGGAAAGATAGATCATGTCAACGCCATATACGCCATAGTTTATTCCCTTTTTTAATGAAGTGAGATATTTGGGTGAATTATCCGTGGAATTCACCAGCGCCTTGTTAAACTCCATCCCTGTTTTAGGAAGAAGATTAATGATTTCGAAAGGTGAAGGAATATTCAAAACCAGCTTGTGAAATTTGAAATCCGCCATCTCATTATCCGGTTGCGGGGAGGAGGAGGCAACTACCGAGTCTGAAGATTCGGTCGCTTGCGATGTATCGGTGGTTTCAATCGAACTGTTTCCACAGGAACACAGCATCAAGATATATGTCGGTAACAGGATTTTTTTAAACATGGGTTTTGGGGTTGATAGTAAATTATTTTTGAAATGAAATTAAATTAAAGGGGATCTTAATAATGGATTTGTAGTCTTCGCCCGCTTCCTGCATGTCCTCATCGGCTTCATCGTATTTCCAGTTTATTATCGCTTCGCCTTTTTGATTCTTGCTTATCAATTCGATTCTCTTAAAAAGATCAATAATGCATTTTGCAGAACTTGTATTGAAATAATCAAACTGAACAATTAGCGTAGTTGTTTTTGCAGGATTCTGGATATAGGAATCCACCCACTCGAACAACGGTTTATAATATATAACTGAATTTTCAGGAACCGATTTTCCGGATAGTTCAAAAACACCTGTCACCGGATCGAAGCTAATATGAGGCGTTTTGGGTGTTTGCTCTGCAGTGAATGGGTTCATTGGGCGGTTAATTCAAATTATGCCCAAAGATAAAAATTTTATTGCGCTCAACATGGTGGCATCAATAAATGTGTTCCGGTATGATAATATGAAAATCGTGTTTTTTATTTTACTTGACGAGGGTCACATGCCCATTGTACGTATGCTCGGTTCCTTCAAAATCCCGGAGCTTGACCATATACACATACACATCCTGCTGGGCAATTTCTGATCCTCCATTGGCTTTTCCGTCCCATCCGTTCATCAGGTCATTTGTTTGGAATATCTTATTACCCCATCTGTCATAGATGTTCATTTCAAATTCAATGATCTCCAGTCCTTTTCCTGTAAAAAAGTCGTTGAGGTGGTCACCGTTCGGAGTAAAGGTGTTTGGAATGTAGAAAGTGAACTCGGGTTTTACTTCTATGGTTTTCAGGATGGTATCCACGCATCCTCCTGCATTTTTCGTGATCAGTCTGACTGTATAAATTCCTACCTGCCCGTATGTGTGAAAGGGATTTTGCAGTGAGGAGGTATCTCCGTCCCCAAAATCCCAGTTCCAGATTGTAGTATTTACAGATTGATCAAAAAAATGAAAATCCGGATTGATAATACTTGTCTCCAAAGGAGGATCAGAAGTAAAATTGGCAGCAGGATAAGGAAAGATATCCAAGGTGAAGACGGCATGTGCGGAAGAAGAACATCCATAAGGCGATGTTACTGTTATGTTTACAGTATACACACCGGTCTGATAATACGAGTGAATAGGGTTTTGCTGGAAAGAAGTGCCTCCGTCACCGAAATTCCAAACGTATGTTGAACCGTTGTTAGCAGAATTGGTATCCGAGAAATGCAGGACCGCTCTTCCGCAATCGGTAACGGACTGTGGAGAAATATTGATCTGCGGAAGCGGATGCACCACAACCGTAACTGTTGCAATGGCAGCAACACCGCAAACATTATATGCCGTTACGGAGTACAGGGTAGTTGTTAAAGGCGAAACAACATAAGGACCCGCTGTGTTTCCAAGGTTATTGTTCCAGAAGTAATTGGTAATATTATTTCCGATAGCTGTTGCAGAAACAGTTGCAGATTGCCCCAGGCAAATACCGGGCGTTGCATTTGCGCTGAGCGAAAAATTGTTGTTGTGCACAGTAATGGTTGCCGCTCCGGTGCCGATACATCCGTTCGCATCTGTTACAATGGCGGTGTAAGTTGTTGTTGCAGCAGGACTCACTGTCTGCACATTTCCGAATCCCACGTTGGGCTGCCAGAAATACGTGTAAGGTGTTGTTCCTCCGAATGTGTTCGCGTGGATGCTTGTATTTTGCCCGGGACAAATCGTGCTGCCCGCGCCAACCGTCACTGATATGGCATCAGGCTGCGTGATGGTTGCTGAAGCAATTGCAGCGCATCCGTTCGCATCTGAAATAACAACGGAGTAAGTTCCGCTGATTAATGCTGATGCCCCAGAGGTTGTTTGTCCGTTGCTCCATGCATATTGATAGGGCGCAGTACCTCCATTCGCGACCACGCTTGCTGTTCCATCCGACAAACTATTACAGGATACATTTTGGATATTTGTAATGATTGCCGAAAGCAGTGTTGGCTGGGTAATTACAATTGTATTTATATGCGAACATCCGTACATATCTGTTATAGTAACAGAATAGGCTTGGGATGTGAGATTTGAAATTTGAGCAGTTGTACCACCGTTGCTCCACAAATAGGTGTAAGGCGCACTGCCTCCGGCCGCTGTAACTGCGGCTGTTCCCGTGCTGTTTCCGTAACAGGTTGCAGGTACGGAGCGTATGGTTGAAGAAAGCGCAGAAGGCTGTGTAATCGTGCATGTGATCATTTTCGTGCAGCCGTTGCCGTCAAGAACCGAAACAGAATAGGTGCCTGCAGATAAACCGCTGGCAGAAGCAGTAACTTCCCCATTCGGAAACCACTGAAATGTATATGGGGCAATTCCTCCGTACGCGGCAACGGTTGCCGTTCCGCTATTTCCGCCAAAGCAGGTAACATTGTTCTGCGAAAAAATGCTGAGTGTCAGCAAGGCAGGTTCGTCAATGAACACATGCTGAATGTTTGTACAATTCTTTGCGTCCGTAACGGTCACAAAATAATTTCCGGAGGCAAGGCCGGTCACAGATTGTGTTGTATGTCCGTTGTTCCATTGGTAGGTATATGGAGGTGTTGCACCGGAAGCGGATACTGAAGCAGTTCCACTATTTGCTCCGAAACACAATGCGTCCGTATTGGAGACAAAAGCAGCAAGTTGAGTAGGCTGAATGAGGGTGATAGAATCTTTTTTTACACAACCTTGCCCTGTTGTAACGGTTACAACATAATTTCCTGCCGAAAGTCCGGTAATAGTTTGTGTGGTATCTCCATTAGCCCAGGAATATGTATACGGTGGCTGTCCGCCATTTCCATTGGCAAAAGCCGTTCCGTCATTTCCTCCCAAACAAGAAACAGGGGTGAAACTCATATTTACATTGCCGGGCGCAGACCCATTAACGACCGTTCCTGTATTAACTGCTGTACAGCCTTTAGAATCTGTTACAATTACGCTGTAAGTTCCGGCACTGAGTCCGTTCAAAGGATTATTATGGCAGCCGCAGGGCAGCCACTGATAATTGTAAGATGGAGACCCTCCGGAAACAGTGGCGGCAGCAGATCCGTTGCTCGCACCGCAATTTGAATTGATAGTCGTTACACTTACATTTACTTCGGAAACAATAAGACATATAGAAAAAGTCTGTGAGCCGTTGATCGGGCAGTTATCGTCTTTTACAGTGATCGTGAAACAATGCGTACCAATGTCATTGGCGGTTGGAGTCCAGGAGAAAACTCCGGAGGTAGTGGGGCCTGGTGTTATCGTGAAGGCAGCGCCCGGTATACCATTGTTCCAGGTCATGGTTATTATCTGAGAGGTATCAAGATCGTGCGCATAAATATTAAAGGTCAGGTTGGCGCCTACGCAGGCGTTTGAAATGAAAGACCAGGTTGCGCTGATGCCCGATATATAGGGGTAGGTATTGGCACAATTCATGGTACGCAACTGGATGTCTCGTATCACATAACCTACCAGTTGATTATTTCTCCACTGTTTTACTTTCACCGCAAGTACGGTTACTTCCATCATCGTGGGAGTCATATTAATGTCACCGGTTACGGTGTCAAATTGCATCAGCGGATTACTTGTCAGTGGCTGAAAAGGGGTATAAGGATTTAGATAGACGATGGTTGAGTTGGGTCCGTTCATGGGAGTAATAAGTTCGTAGGTGATAAAATCTCCATCCGGATCATTTGCTCCGTGATTGAAAGTATTTTTCTGGTTTATACAAACGAATGGAACCGGTTTTGTAGAAAAAACAGGCGAGCTGTTACAGGGAAAATTTAAATTATCAAGTGTGGATTCAATGTAAATGTTTTGTCCGCCCGGATTCACAATGGTGGTGATGGCGGCATTGCGGCAGCAAAGATCGAAACTGAAAACCCAGTCAATTGCGGGAGAAAGTGTAACCACCCTGCGATACACCCATTCCTGAACACCGGGGTAAGTTCCGCCCTGACACTCGGTAAGCGCAGTAGAACATACAATCGGTATTTCTTGTCCGGTTCCGGGAATCGGTTGAAGTACAAGATCAAAACTCTGATTGGTAGATACAGAAGAGAAATTTACAGTTGCGGCAGCGGGCGCATTTACGCCATGGCAGTCGCGGTAGAAGGAAACAGTGAGTTCATACTGATTTCCACCTAGGCATTTGTAGGTTAAATCAGCGCCTTCGGAGTGAGTGGCAGATGCTTCATTAAGCGCTACGATAAAAGAAATTATGAACGTAAACAGAATAGAGGTATAGGTTTTTGCGGCGGTTTTCATAGCATGGCATATTTGGTCCCTGTGTTATTAAACGAGTTTTAAAAATGGAAGTTCAGAAATAAGGCGTTTTTTAGACGAATGGAAACATTCGTGAAGCGGGCGGAATGAAATCAAAGACGAATGGCGTAATTTTATCGTTTAGTCGGATTTCATAGCGAAATCGGGCAAATTTTTCTCAGAAGAAAAAAAACAGAAAAATTACTTCACAGGTTGAACTAAAAATGGATTGTGTTTTTTCTCAAAACCAATGGAGGTCTTCTGCCCATGTCCTGAAAAAACGGCATAATCATCCCCTAAAATGAACAGCTTTTTGCGGATACACGAGAGCAACATTGCGTGATCTCCGCCAGGAAGATCTGTTCTGCCAATGCTTCCGTAAAAGAGAACATCTCCTCCGATGATGAATTTATCAGCGTGGGAAATGAAGCAAATACTCCCGGGTGAATGTCCGGGCGTGAAAACAATATCAAGAACTGAATTCCCGAATTTGATCTGATCGCCCTCTTTCAAGAAGTTAGATGGATCTACGGATTCTTCCGCATTAAGCCCGTAAATATGAGATACCTGTGGAAGAGAATGGAGGGTTTGCAGGTCGTCCTTGTGAATCTCCAGTCCGAGGTTGTATTTTTTTGCAATGAAGGCATTGCCGAATACATGATCGATATGGCAATGTGTATTCAATAGTTTGACAGGCTTCAGGCCTTCGTCTGCGATGAACTGCACAAGTTCTTTCTGCTCAGAGTTATTGCTGCATCCCGGATCAATGATGACACATTCTTTTGTATCATCATACAGAATGTAGGTGTTTTCATCGAAAGGATTGAAAGTGAATGCTTGAATTTGTATCATGGATATTTCTGATTCCTTCTCCCGTTTTTATCCGCTTTTCATGGCCGGGCATCTTTTCTAAAACCCATACTCCTTATACTCCTTCGTAAACTCCTCCTCCGAAATTTTTGGGTTCAATTGCAGTCCATGGTACTCGTAGGATTCAAAAAGGCCTTTCTCGTCATACACTTTTATTACGAGGGGAATGAATGTTTCTTTGTCAATGTAGAGCACCATCTTGTTTCCGTAAACATTAGGCGCTTTTATTTTCTGGTTTGCTTTTATATCGTGAAAATTCTTCACCTTGCCGGAATTTATTTCCAACAGCATGTAATCGCTCACTTTTAATTTGTGCGCGATAGATACCATTGTTTCGCCTTTCAGCACCGTGTAGTCCACGTACGCAAAATCCGGATATTCTGCGGTAATAAAGTAACATTCGCGCGAATTCCAGGTAAGAGTGCCTGTGCATTTAAAATAGGTATCAAAATTAATTCCCAGGATGTTAAGGGAATTTTTAATGATGTCGCCAAAATATTCAAAACCCATCTGGTGAATGGTGTGGTGCTGTTTTTCCCGCATCAGGGATCCCATAGGGTCCAAATTCAGATTCATGTATGGAAACCCCTGCGGGTTGACTAAGCAATTCCCGTTATTTTTTCCCTCTACCCAGAGCAGTTCAGGACCCTTGAGGTAGATGTATATTTTCCGGGGCGCTCGGCTCAGTTTTACCTGGGATTCCGTGAAAAGCAATTTTCCGTTAATGCGCTCGTTGCATTTAAGATGAAACTTTAGGGTTTGTATATTTTCTATCGCAGTGATCGTATTTTGCAGAATTTCTTTGCAAGAAGGCGGAGAAAGAGAATAGGCAGCAGGCAACAGACAACAAGCAACGAGCAGCATCCCTAAAGCTATTTTTTCCACGAACATCATGTTGCAAATTTAAGAAAGAATGGGGCAGAGCAATGCAAAATACAATAATCACCAATCAATTTCTATCTTTACCCGATGAAAATTTTGGGTGTCATACCGGCTCGTTACGCTTCTGCCCGCTTTCCCGGAAAGCCTTTGGCGGATATTAACGGAAAGCCCATGATCCAATGTGTCTATGAGCAGGCTGTGATGTGCAAAGAGTTAAGCGAAGTACTCGTAGCCACGGATGACAAGCGCATTGAAACTGCTGTAAAAAAATTCAAAGGCAATGTCGTGATGACTTCCGCTAAACACGAAAGCGGAACTGACAGATGTTATGAAGCTTTGCAGAACTTGTTCCCCCTTAAAAAAGGAGGCAAGAGGGTTGTTGGCTTTGATGCAGTCATCAATATCCAAGGAGATGAGCCCTTTATTCAGCCGCAACAAATCTCTAAAGTTGCAAACTGTTTCAAAGACGGCAGTGTTGATCTGGCTACTCTCGTAATGAAAATGACAAGCATCCATGAACTGGCAAATCATAACACAGTAAAAGTTGTTGTGAGTAAAAACAAACAGGCGCTCTATTTCAGCCGGACAGCCATTCCTTATTACAGAGGGGAGGATTTTTCGGAATGGATTAAATTGCATACGTACTACAAGCATGTCGGCATTTATGGTTATCGTACAGATGTACTTGCAGAAATAACAAAGCTGGAACGCTCGTCTCTTGAAATGGCGGAATCGCTGGAGCAATTGAGGTGGCTGGAGAACGGATACAAGATAGCTGTGGAATTTACGGATAAGGAATCCTATGCCATTGATACTCCGGAGGACATTAAGAACATCGTAAAGAAATTCATCAAGTGAAAAGCTTATTCTTCATCCCGCTTGTCATTTTCATGTTCTCTCTGCAGGGTTGTTCCTGGGTGTGCCGGTTTTATATTGCCAACACCACGAATGAAGTCATAACCGTTGATGTGAAGCTCATGGATTCCACCGGAAGTTTTTCTATTTTTCATTATCCCTTCCATTACTATGGAAAAGTACGCCAATATAAACTTAAGAAGAACGGCAATATAAATTTTGAGAGCGTAAGCGATATTAAAGCGGACACGCTTGAAAAATTTTCACATTACAAGGTACAGATACCCCTGAATTCCGCCATTGAAATTGGCAGTTTAACCAACGATAACTACACCAAGCACGACCAATATTTCATCAACGGGCGTGTATTCAACCTCGAAAGACTTTCAATTTCAGGGAAAAATATTGAAATTGAACCCGCTGCGTTTGATAACTACTTCCGCAAGGATAAATACGGTGAAGTTTATTTTGTACCTTAGCAACAATGCATGTTGAAAAGCATATCGGTGAACTTCTTTTCGAGCACGACTGCGTGATTGTTCCTGATTTCGGTGGTTTTGTGTGCAATTACTCTTCCTCCGGAATAAATTCTTCCAAACATCAGTTCAAACCGCCCTTTAAAAAAATATCCTTTAACCGCAACCTGAAGAATAACGATGGACTGCTTGCGAACCAGATATCACGGTCGGAAGGTATCTCCTACACGGATTCAAACTGTTTAATAGCAGAATATGTTGAGGGTCTGCGTAAAGACCTTAACTATACAAAACACTTTAATTTTAGTAACATCGGAACATTTTATATCGGGGAAGAGAATACGTTGCTTTTTGAGCAGGATGAAACAATGAATTATCTCCCGGATTCGTTCGGCTTTTCTACTTTTCATTCTCCTGCTATCAAGCGTGAACCGATTGAAAGAAAGATAGAGAAGAAATTAAAGGACAAAATAATCATCCCTTCGAAAGAGCAAACAGCAATTGTTCCTGCAAAGAGAAGAATTTCCCGCACGCTCCTTGCTTCTGCGGCAGTTGTACTTATCACAGTTCTTCTTTGGGTTCCCTTTCAATCGGGACTGGTAAAAAACATAGACTACTCCAGTCTGAATCCTTTCAGGCCCAGTCCGAAACCTCTTTATCGGCCGTCTGACATCGCTCAACCGGATCCTGATAAGAATACTATCAGGCCGGACGTAACCAATTTACCCGCCATGGCTGGCAAAGATACAGCCAGGTACCTCAACATTGTGCTTGATGGTCGTATACCTATTGTAGTTCGGTTAAAGGACGAATTCACCCCGGCTGCAAGGACAACGAAAAAAGAAGCAAAAACCAAGAACCATTTTCATATTGTGGGCGGTGCATTTGCTATCTCTGAAAATGCCGAAAAATTCTTAAAGAAACTGGTAAAAGACGGTTATGAAGCAAACATCATTGATAAAAAAGGAAAACGCCTTCGTTTTGTTTCTTACGGAGGATTTTCCACCAAAGAAGATGCGCTGCAGGCGCTTGAAAAGATCCGCGCAGTTCAGGGAGATGTGTGGCTGATGCAAATGTAGTATGAGAAGGGAACAAATTATACTTTGTAAGAATTGTGTTTTGGCTGTTGACTGCCTACTGCCTCTCTGCTTGCATCTTACTCAACTCATTCAGCACTTGCGTGTAGATCGAGTCCAGCAATACGGGATGGTCAATATAAAAGGTTAAACTTTCTTCATACTGCTGTTTGGTGATAGAATCTTTTTCAAAAATCTTCTGGAAGCTGATGGTTTCTTTGGATGTTGAGTCCGGCAATGTCCGGAGGTTTGCCTCCGCCTCGGCAATGTGAACATCGGTAATTACCTGCACCATTTTTTTTTTGGGGAGGATGTTGGAGGGGATGGGAACCTGTTTTTCTTTCTCCCCACAAGAGAAAAGAATCGACAAAAATAGTACCGTGAATGTGAACCTAACCATAGCGCAAAAATAGGATAAAAAAATAGCTTACTTTTGTTTCCACCACATTTAATAACACTAAATGAAAAAGCTGCTCTCTACTTCTGCCTTCTTACTTTTTACTTTATACTTTGCCTTTTCCCAAGTGGATCTCGGACTTCCTTTTGTTACCGGCATGGGAGGTGCAGCCAATGGCGTAGTGAAGGACTGGGAGTGTATCGGAATTAATCCTGCCAACCTGGGGTGGAAAAATAATTTCAAGTTTTCCCTGAGCACGATGATCGTGGGGATCAATGCACAGTCAGGCGCGCTTGACTATAAGCAATTGCAAAATGCCATACTTCACCCCGGTGATACTTTTTCCAACGATGAAAAAAAATTATACGCTTCTATTTTTTCCAATGCAGAAGGGCTGAACCTCAATGCTAATTTAACCTATCTGGCGCTCTCTTTCAAAGTTCCCAAAGTGGGAGGGTTTGCCATGAACCTGAGCGACCGGACCTACGGACACATAAAACTAAATAAGAACGCTGCTGAGATCATGTTTTTGGGCATGGACGCTCCGATTTTCAAGGACACGATGGCCTTTTTGCAGAATATCTCCAAGATATTTGATGATTCGGAAGTGGGCTTTACGCATTACCGCGAGTTGAATGTGGCTTACGGAGCCAAGCTTTTTGGCATTGGAGGAACTCCCGATTCGAGTGATGTTTCTTTTTATGGAGGGGTAGGATTTAAATACCTCTGGGGCATGGGCAACTACGAAATGGTTGCGGATAACAATGTGCTTACCGGGCACTCCGCTTTTTCATCCAAGTATGGAATACAATATGGAAAAATAAAAAACTTTACTCCCGAAACAACCTCCGGACTTTTTTCTTCTGTGGGGAACGGTACTGCCCTTGACCTGGGATTGGGAGTGGGTATCGGAAAAGTGAAGATCACTGTATCAGCGTTGGATATGGGGAAGATCACTTGGGATAAGAATGTACTGATAGCAAGTGATACACTTTTGCCCGATACATCTCAGTTTAACTTTGCAGGTATTAACTCATGGAACCTGGCGGAACAGGCCAGCCAGATGTTTAACGACAGTGGAATTATAGAATTCAAACCGGGACCATCGTATGAAACTAAACTTCTCTCAAAATTCAGGATTGGAGCGGGCTGGCAGATATCCAGAAGAATGGCGATAGGGTCCGATCTGGTGCTGCCTATGAGCAGCAATCCTGCCAATCTTCAGAACGCTTATTTCGCAATAGGAACTGAAATTGAGCTGGCTACCAATTTAAAATTTGCCTTTGGTTTCGCAGGTAATTCCACGTATAAATTCTGCGTTCCGTTTGGCATAACCCTGGGCCGTTTTTTCAAGATATGTGAGTTGCGTCTGGCAACCAGCGATATTCTGACCTATATCGCACCCGGAGAGAATCCTACTATTTCATTATCATTTTCTTTGTTTCGCTTTAACTTTGATGGCAAGAAAAAGCAATGAGTTTTTTTCAGGAGAAAATAATTTGGATAACAGGTGCGTCCTCCGGCCTTGGAGAAGCGATTGCGGTTGAATGCGCCCGAGAGAAGCCTAAACTTGTTTTATCTGCCCGCAGAGAATCCGAACTGCAGCGGGTAAAAAAAGAATGCACAAAATTCATTTCCGAAGAAAACATTCTGATCCTGCCACTGGATGTAGCTGAACTTTCCAATGTGAATGAAGAAGTGCAGAAAGTGATTAAAAAATTCGGAAGGATTGATATTCTCATCAACAACGCAGGAGTGGTACAGCGATCTTATGTGATAGATACTCCTGTGGAGTTGGAGCGAAAAATGATGGAAGTAAATTATTTCGGAGCGGTCATTTTATCAAAAGCAGTTCTGCCTTTTATGAGGAAACAAAATAGCGGGAACATTCTGGCTGTTAGCAGTGTAATGGGCAAGATGGGTTTCTCAGGGCGGTCCACTTACAGCGCAGCCAAGCATGCGCTTCATGGATATTTTGAAACGCTGCGAATAGAAGAGAAGCGGAACGGAATCAATGTGCATATTATTTGCCCCGGATATATAAAGACCAATGTTTCGCTGAACGCTATGACAGCAAGCGGGAATAACTATGGCAAGATGGACAAAGGTCAGGAAAAAGGAATGGATCCGAATATTGCTGCAAGAAAAGTGCTTAAGGCCATTCGCAGAAATAAATTCGAAACCTTTTTTGGTGGAAAAGAATTGATAGCAATTACGGTAAAGCGGTTATTTCCTTCGCTATTTTATTGGCTGATTCTCAAAGCCGGAAAGCCGAAATTCTAGCACTATCCGGCTGTATTTCGTATTTCGTATTTCGTAAGTTCGTGTCAATTTGTACTTCGATGGGTTAGAACACCATCGTAACCCCCGCCATGAAGTTGAACTTCTGCGATGGGTAGTTGTTCCACAACGTATACCGCTTTAAGCCTAGGTTGTTAAAGTTTACAAAAGCGGAAAGTTTTTTGCTGTACCGATATTCCAGACCAATGTTGGCATCCATGACTGGTTTTAGCTCTTTTGGAATAGAAACTGAAACCCAGGGATCAGGTTTAAATATTCTTGCATTTCTTTTTCCATAAACAAAAATATCTGCGGTTGCAACGATTTTATTCTTTAGGTTATAGTTTGCAGTTAAGGTAGTTTGCCACAGAGATTTGTGCCAGGGTTTCAGTTCTTTCAACATGTCATACGCATTGTAATCTCCTTTCAGGATCACTTTTATTTTCTCTTCACGCTGGTATTGTATTTCTCCGTGTATATTCCACAGGTTCACATCATCATACACAGTATTGAACCCCTTTTTGAAAAAATCACTGTCGTCATTCACAAAAAAGTATGCGCTCTGAATCCGGCTGAAGGAAGTGCGGGTATTGTAAGATACATTTTTACTGATGCTTCCCTTTATGCCCGCATACATCTCCCATCGGGTATTGGTATTCTTAATATCAGGGGAGGGGATCAGGAATGGATTTTCTTCGGTCAGTGATTTTAAGGAATTCTTTTTTAACCCTCCGGTAACTCCTGCGTATGGAACAACGATGTTCTCCCAAACATTGTAGTTGAAATCAATGTTCGGGTAAAAGAGGAAACGGCTTTTATTATCCTGGTCATTCTCCACGGCAATGCCCATGCCGATGCGGGTATTCCATTTAGCTCCGGAAGAAAGGATGTAAGGAGCAAGGCTGACGATCACGGAACTCGCAGTATCTATCGTGTCCTTGTTGTTATAATAATCTAAAGAGAGAGGAGCATGCACTAATTGTTTTTCGTAGTACCCGCTCATGTCCACAGAAGCACAAAGGTTATTTTCGGAAGTTTTATAAAAATCCCTGAAGTGGTAATATTTCAGATTGATCAGATAGTTGAGATGAAGGGAATCCGTGTAGTGGCTTTGGTAGCCGAGGTTTCCATGTATGTTCGAATAACGCTGTTTGGTAATCAGTGCTTTTTCATCGAGGATATGGATGAGTCCGGTGTCATACCCATAGTAGTGGATTAAGTTTCTGTCGTATCCAAAGTCTCCTGAAAGTGTGTGCTTATGCAGGAATTTTTTCCCGTACAGCTTTACGGTATTATCACTGAAACCGCCAAATCCGTAACCATCATAATCTGACTTGGAAGAAAGATGTTTCAAATGAGCTCCGTAAGAAATTTCTTTGGATCGCAGATTATTATAGAATACTTCTGCGTAAGGTGTGTTATAATTACCTCCGCCAACCCTAATAAGTGTGCTGTAAAGTCTGGAGAGAGGTTCGCCCACCATCTTTGCGGACTTCAGGGTAGCTACGGTGAAAGGAGTATTTATTTTTTTAGAGTTTATCCCATAAGTAAGTTTTGGAATCGGAGGAACAGAATCACGTACCACCGGCATGTCATTCATCTTGTACGCATCCGCAATGGTTGGCTGAAAGGATTTCACCACATGGAGCATGGTGTCTTTGAGGATTTTTTGGGCAAACACCCCTCCCCATCCCTCCCCGAAGGGAAGGGAGTGCATTACTACAGCAAAGAAAATGCACAGCGTGTACTGTAATCTTTTCATAATAATTTATTTATCCCTACTTCTCTCTCCTTTGGGGAGAGACCGAGAGGGGTGCCCTACTCCTGTTTATACAATGTCGAATCCTTCGGATTATCCGGTGTGAATTGTATATTCAGGTTTTCAGATTCCTTTTGTAATTTTTTCTCTTGTTCCGCTTTTTCCATCTCTGCAATGCGGTTGAGTTTTTCCCTGGCAACAGCAACAAGTTCTGTATTGCTTGATTTGTCAATATAAGACTGTAACGCGTATTTTGCATTGAAATTGTCGTTCAGCGCCACATAATTATCAGACAGCAGCAAATATCCTTTTCCCATCCAATATTCGTACCCGGGATCCTGGTTGAGAAGATCAAAAGCAGTTTTCTGTGATTCCTTGTATTGTCCTTTCAGGAATTGAACGTAGGCCATATTGTAACGGGCTTCCGCGCTTTTCTCACTGGTGGTAAGTTGTGTGATCGCAGAGAATTCGCTTGTCGCCAGATCAAAGTCCTGTTTTTCGAGAGCAGATTTTCCGATGATAAGATGCGCTTCTGATTTTACTTCGCTGGATATCTTATCGAGTGTCAGAACCTTTTGTGCAGATTCTACCGCTAGGTCGTAATTGCCAAGCATCCACTGGCAACGCATTTCTCCTGTTCTGCCCTCGTTTATGTTGGCTGGATATTCAGCTACTTCTGCAAGGCGCTTATACAAAGTCAAGGCATTTCGGAAATTTTTATTCTTTAAATTGATCCATGAACCTTTTAATAAAGAGGATTCTGTGAACTGACTGTAAGGTTTGTCAACCACATATTGGTAGCCACCGAGCGCCAGATCATAATTCTTATTGTTGTAATCACATTCCGCTTTGTAGTACATCGCATTCACAAGGAAGATTCCGTCCAGGTACTTCTGAATGTATTTCATGAAATAGCGGTTTGCATTTTCGCAATCGCCTTTATCATAATAATCAAAAGCTACATCGTAGTTGCTTGAGTCAAGCGATGCGACCGAAACAGAGGCGTAAGGAATAGTTTTAATTATTTCTTCAAAGGGACCCATGTCTCCTTTCGATCGGCAGATGTCTCTCATTGCATTGATCGCTTCAAAGGCTTCATTCGTCTTGGGGTAAGCGGCAAGGACTTTATTGATTGTTACAAGTGCCTCATCATATTCTTTCTTTTTGGCTTGGATTACTCCGATCTGAAGCAAAGACCGCGAGGTGTAGGAACATTCGGGATGTTCCGCCACTACCTTTTTGTAATAGCTGATGGCATGGTCATCGTTGCCCAGCTGCAGGTACATATTTGCAAGCTCATATTTTGATGCCGCTTCGTATTTTGACCTTCCGGTGTACCCGGATAGCAACTCCGAAAGTGTTTTGATCTTCTCCTCCGCTTTTCTGGTCAGACCCTGTGCAAGCGCTTTCTGGTAAAGTGCGTAATCGGCATCCTGCTTGCCTGTTTTCAACGCTTCATCATAATAATCAACTGCATTGCTGAAATCTTTTGTCATGAAGAAGTTGTCGCCAATCCGGAGGTAAGCATCGTTTAATTTTTCTGTCGGCTCAGCAGATTTTAGCCCGACATATTTTCGGAACCATACATTCGATTCAGTGTAATTTGTTTTTTTGAAGAAAGCGTATCCCAGGTTGTAGTTAGCCGCAAAGAACTCATTGTTGTTGATAGCGCCCGGATAAATCAAAAATGATTTATACCCGGCAATGGCAGAATCAAGGCCTGCTGACAGGTTTTCTTTTTCTGACATACGGTAATTTGCTTCTCCCTTCCAGTAATACGCAAGCGAAACATAATTTCTGTTTGAAGGATACAGAAGCGACCTGTCTAAGTGCGTGATGGCATCTTTCAGCTGGTTGTCATTGTACAGCTGCAGCCCGCGCATAAAGGCAATTTTCTGGTAAGCGGTTTTCATTTCCTCGTTCAGCGATTTCATGCTTTCGATGGATGCCATAGCCTGCTTATAATTTTTGGTGGAGAGGTAAACATTCACTAAGTATTTGTAACATTCATCTATCCTCGGAGAGCCGGGGTATTTGCTGATATAATCATTAAGCGTGGTAACCGCTTCGTTAAAGGGACTGAAGGAAAGTTCGTAGCAGAGTTTTGCGTAATTGAACAGGGCATCTTCTGTAATTACTTTGTCAAAATCAAGTTTATAGGCCATTTCGAAAGAATTTCTGGCAAGCATCTTTGAGGAAGTTCCTCCGGAGTAGGGAGATGGTTTTACATAACAGTCCGCCAGGTGGTAGTGTGCGTTCTGTGCCAGGGAATCTTTTCCGTCCGTGGCATTTTGGAAACAGTACAAAGCCGAGGTGCTGTTATCTGTTTTATAATACGCATACCCAAGTTGATACCATTCGCTTCTGTTGAGGGTTGGAGTCAGACTTTTGTATTTTTCCAGGAATGGGAGCGATTCTTTGTAACGCCCGGTGCGGTAGTACGATTCACCGATGATCTTCGTGAGCTCTGTAACACGCTTGGAGGTAGAATCAAGCAGGGGAGCAGCCATCGCGATTGCGCTGTCGTATTTCTGCTGGAGATAATATATTTGTGCGATGCAGTAAGGCACGATAGGTCCGAAGTTCTCATTCCTTTTCAGCTTGTTGAAGTGCTGCAATGCGGTCTGGTAATTTTTTTCTAAATAGGAAATGTGTCCGAAATAGTAGGTGGAAGGAGCAGCGTATTTATTGTCTATGTCCTTGATCTCAAAAAAATCTTTTTTCGCTTTTTCAATACTGTCTTCTTCAAAATAACTGTATCCCCGTTTGAAATAGAATTCAGAAAGCTCCTCGTTGCTCAGGTCATACAGGTCCACTTTCGCAAACCAGTCCAGCGCCTTGTTGTATTGCTTCTTGCGGTAATTGTATTTCCCGAGATGAAAAGAGGCAGTTTGTACACGCGGACTTTCCGGATGATTGGCCATGAACTCTTTCAGCAGCAACTCGGCATCCTTATTGAACAGCTCCAGCGCGCAAAGTGCGGAATAATACGCTGCGTCAATTCGGATAAGATCATTGGGCTCGTTCTTGTAATGAGCAGCAATTTTTGAAAATTGTTTTTGGGCAGAACCATATTTTTGTTTCTGGAAAAGCTCCAGTGCGGATTTGAAATCTGCATCCGGATGAGTATAGATGGCGGTCTTCTGAGAAAATGCCGCGAGACAGGTAATCAGGAAAAGGCCAACGAGAAAAACGTACAATGCAGATCGTTTATCCATATTACTGTAACAATATTATAAGGTATAAAATTATGTTCTGGACAAAGGCAAAAATTGTTTCAAAAACGGACTTATTAACCCGTGATTGTTAATATGAGATTCCTCGCTGCGCTCGGAATGACAAGTGCGTGTGAAGGTGGAAGAGGCGCGCCATAATAGTTTCATTTTTTATAAAATATGCCGGTGGCGCGCCTGCAATTTTCTACGCCCCTTCCTTGTCATTCCGAGTGAAGCGAAGCGAAGTGAGGAATCTTAAATCAATAACATAGAACCCCAATGAACAAACCAATAACTATATTAATTTTGACCGATGCCCCTCGATACCATCATAGAGCTGAAGAAGACCTCCATCTTCCAGAAGCACAACCTGGTGCTCACGGATGTTTCGCTTACCATCGACAAAGGCGAGTTTGTTTACCTCGTTGGAAAGACCGGAAGCGGGAAGAGCAGTTTGCTGCGCACATTGTATGCCGATTTGCCTCTACTGCAAGGGGAGGGAAGCATTGCCGGATATGATCTGACCAAGATGAAAAGCAAAGAGATCCCATTTTTGAGAAGAAAGCTGGGTATTGTATTTCAGGATTTTCAGTTGCTGCCGGACCGTTCGGTGAATGATAATTTACTGTACGTGATGAAAGCCACCGGATGGAAGGATAAGGTGGAGATGCAGAAACGTGTCTGTGAGGTGCTTGAAAAAGTAACCCTTGGTACCAAAGGGTTCAAAATGCCCCACGAACTTTCGGGTGGGGAGCAACAAAGAGTTGTCATTGCCCGTGCACTTATCAACGAACCGGAAGTGATCCTGGCCGATGAACCTACCGGAAACTTAGATACCGAAACCGCCCAGGAAATTATAGGACTTCTTTACGAAATCAGCAAGGCAGGGCGTGCAGTGCTCATCGCCACCCACGATTTTCATCTCTTCGAAAAATTTACCGGCAGAACGATCAGGTGTGAGGGGGGGAGGATAAGTGATACGAAGGTGGTGATCGGTAATCGGTAGTTGGGCGGTCTGTTGTCAGGATGTCCACCCATCTGCGGGCGGAAAATAATTATTCAGTAAAAAAGATGCTTCATTGCATAAGATAAAATACAAAAACTAACTCTTTGAAATTTTAATAAAGCTTTTTCTTTCCCATCTGCCTTTTGTCCTCTTATATTTTCCATCAAAAGACCATATATTCCTGCGGATCGATCGCCTTCCCGTTATACCAAAGTTCAAAATGCAAATGTGGCCCGTTGCTTTGCTCGCCTGAGTTTCCGATAACGGCAATGGTTTCACCGGCTTTTACAAATTGTCCGGCTTTTTTCAGCAATACAGAATTGTGCTTATAAGCGGAAACTAAATTGTTTGAATGTTGTATCTGAATGGTAAATCCTGTTTCAGATGTCCATCCTGCAAATAATACAGTACCGTCAAGCGTGGCTTTGATCGGTTCGTTTTCTTTGGCAACAATATCCGTTCCGTAATGCTCCTGTGCAGAATTAAAAGAAGCAGTAACCATTCCTTTCACCGGAGTAAAAAAGAAAAAACTACTGATGCTTTCTTTTCCTGCCTTTCTTTCCGAAAATGCAAGTGAATATTTATCTTGTGATTCAATCTGTGCACGAAAAATGGAATCTTCTCTCGAGGGGGTTACCCCATCCCCCGCCTTTCCCGAAGGGGAAGGAGCATTCTCCGCTTTGGGAGAGACAGGAGATGGGATGGTATCATTCCCGATATTCCCACTCATTATATTCTTAATATTTTCCATTGCTGCCGATCCTAACTTCAGTTCGTTTTGAAGGGAATCCAATTTTAGGGTAAGGTTGATCAATTCTTTTCGTGTATTTATTTCTGATTCATAGCCGGGTATATACGCTCTTAATGGAGTGAAGGCAACTAAACTAACTGTGAGCGTTATCATTATAATGGAGACAAGTCCGGTGAGGATAAAAATATTCAAAGGGGTAAGCTTGAGCGAAAACTGCTCTTCAAAGGTGTCATCATTCATCACCACCAGGCGGTATCTGTTGCGGATTTTAGTCCAAAAAGCGGATTTCTTCTTCTCTTCCATGAGGAAAGCAAAGGTATAAAGGTATATGGTATAAGGAAAAAATCAAGCAGAAGCATTAATCACCCGTATTGTATCAATCCTTTTTATTAAAATACCTGTGAGCACTTCTGATTTAGCGTAGTAAATTCATCAACTCTCTCACATTCGCCTCATTCGAAAACTTCTCTTCCAGGATCAGCACTCTTTTTCTTTTGTCTTCCAGGGTAAAGGGCATTACCATAAATTCGGAAACTTTTCTTTTCATTTCAGCGAGAGAATCGGCAAGGTGGCAAAGGGGCTCCAGCCCGGTTTGCGTTACCATAGGAGAGTTAACAATGCAATGCCTGCCTATATAAAGTGCCGAAAGTAATTTCAGTTTTATACCTGTTGCCTGAAAGGTGGGAAGGATGTTTATTTGTGCGTTTTGGATGAGACCGTAGATATCTTCAACAGAAATATTTTCCTTCAGTTGAATGTTTTTATGTTTTTTCACCGCCCCTTTTAATTCTGTAGAAACACCATTTCCTGCAATGATCAGTGTAGTGTTCAGGTTATTGAAAACTTCATGGACTAAATAAAGGGCTGCTTTGTTGTTCTCTCCCACGGCTAAACTGCCGTGATACAATGCAAAATCGCCTTTGCCTTCTTTGATGGCAATGGTTTCATGCGGATGAAATGCCATGATGTTAGTTACGTTCTTGTATTTTTCCGAGAGATATTTTGTATCGGCCGGAGAGATAGCGGCAATAGCATCGGCTTGTGCTAAAACAGATTCAAACCTCTCTAATTTTTTCGCCTCGCCTTCGAAATATTTTTTTCGGAAGAGGCTTTTCTCAACCCGTGCAAGGGCGGAATAGTAATTGTGTTCGATGTTGTGCATACGCACGATCTTTTTTCGATTCTTCAGTCGCTCATCGTTGAGGTGAAAGCAGCAATGCAGCCCTTCAAAGAGGATGGGCGCATCGTCCTCTAGTAAATTTTTAACTAATCCTTCAGATGAGCGGCTTGCAACAATGTATGGAAGAGATCCCAGTAACAGGCGTTTGCTCATGTTCCTTTCGTAATAATACACCTTGCCGCAGTACTTCTCCAGTTCCTTTTTTTCACCCCTTCCGTACTCGAAACAATGCAGGTGAATGTTTATCCCTTCTGTGTGCAGAGCTTTGATCTTGTAAAAAACATCTATCGCGCCACCGTAATCGGGAGGATAGGGGACATCGAAAGAAATGATATGTAGTTGCGTTTGTACCAGAATAGTATTTTTGTCTTTTAATAGGGCTGTTCCTCGTGCTCTTTGTGTGTATTTTAATTTTTACGTACTCAAAAATAATTGAAAAATCGAATGGCTCTTAAAATTTTCAAGTTTGGAGGCGCTTCGGTAAAAGATGCAGATTCAGTGCGAAATGTAGCTTCTGTGTTAAACAAGTTTTCCGGTCAGCAAATCATTACCGTGGTCTCGGCCATGGGCAAAATCACCAACTTGCTTGAAATGCTTGTGGACGCTTATTTCTATCAAAAGGGAGACACACAAATGGTATTGGAACAGATAAAAAAGTATCATTTCGATATTCTCAAGAACTTATTTCCTATTGCTTCTCATCCTGTATATAACGATGTGAATACTGTTTTCCTTGCTCTGGAAAATTATGTCAAAGGCTCGCCTTCACATTCTTACAACAAGGATTACGATCAGATCGTATCGCAGGGGGAGATCATCTCTTCTAAAATAGTAAGTGCTTATCTCATGGAGGCAGGGATTAAAAACAGCTGGCTGGATATCAGGTCCATTATTAAAACGGATGATACCTATCGTGAGGGTAAAGTAAACTGGGATCTCACGCAAAAACTGGTTACGGAGCGTGTCCCCCTCTCCGAGGGGGTAGGGGGAGGAATTACGCTCACACAAGGATTTCTTGGGCAAACTCCGGATGGCTTTACCACAACACTTGGAAGAGAAGGTTCCGATTACACAGCCGCAATCCTTGCCCATTGCACCAACGCGGAGAGCGTTACCATCTGGAAAGATGTGCATGGAGTAATGAATGCTGATCCCAAATGGTTCGATGAAACAAAACTCATTGACCAGATGTCGTACCAGGACGCGATCGAACTTTCATACTATGGCGCTACCGTGATACATCCAAAAACGATCAAGCCATTGCAGAACAAAAAAATTCCGCTTTACGTGAGATCATTTGTACAGCCTGATGAGAAGGGAACCCTGATCAACGATCAGCAATCGCAATTGCCGATACCCTGTTTTATTTTTAAAGTGAACCAGATACTGCTGTCCATTTCGCCCAAAGATTTTTCATTCATCGTGGAGGAAAACTTCAGTGATATTTTTAAAATATTTTCGGAACATCATGTGAAGATCAATGTGATGCAGAATTCGGCTATCAGCTTTTCAGTTTGTACAGATAATGATGAACGTAAAATCCCCGAGTTGATAAAAACGCTTCAGAAAAAATTCCGCGTTCTTTACAATGACAACATGGAATTGATAACCATACGGTATTACAACCAGACTACAATAGAACGGGTATGCATCGGAAAGAAGGTTTTTCTGGAACATAAAAGCCGGTACACTGTGCAATTAGTGGTGAAAAACAGGTAGGATAGAATATTAATCTTAGTTGTCTGCCTTTTACTGTAAGATATATGAACGGGGCACCTTCGCGATAAGGTTGTTTAGATACATTTCAATTCATTCAGGGCAATCCAGGCCATTAACCCCATCCCTGTTTGAAGAGCAGATTCATCAATATTGAAAGTAGAAGTATGAACTCCGGAGGTAATTCCCTTGGAAATATTTCCCGTCCCAAGACGATAAAAGCAGGCAGGTATCTTTTGAGCGTAAAAGGAAAAATCCTCCCCGGTCATCCGTAATTCAAGTTCGATAACATTTTCTTTTCCTAAAAGGTCTTCCGCGTATTTTTTTGCTTTCGCTGTAGTTTGTTCATCATTTACAAGAGCAGGGTATCCCGTCATGATGTTCACATCGCAATCTCCACCCATGCTTTTTGCTTTTGAAACTGCGACTTCCTTAATAATATTCTGTGCTTCTTTTCTCCATGTTTCGTCCATAGTGCGGAATGTACCGTCTATTTTCACCTCGTTCGGAATAATGTTGGTGGTTCCGTTGGCGTGCATGCGGCCGAAGGCGAGAACTGTAGGAATCGCCCCACCTCGCCTCACCCTTTGCCCCTCTCCGGAGGAGAGGGGAGAAGCGCCAAATTCTTTTTCAAGGGAGATTAAAATTTCCGCAGCGATAAGTAATGGATTAACATACGTCCCTTTCATTGCAGCGTGACCGCCCTTTCCTTTTACGGTCAGATAAATTTCATCGGTGCTTGCCATGTATTTTCCGCTGCGGAAACCCACTTTGCCGGCTTCAAGGGAAGGGAAAACATGCTGGGCTATGATGGAGGATGGTTTTGGATCTTCCAGCACGCCTTCTTTGATCATCAGCGAGGCCCCTCCGGGTGCTTTTTCTTCTCCCGGCTGAAAAATAAGTTTTACCGTTCCTGAAAATTCATTTTTTAGTTCGTGGAGGATCTTTGCCGCACCAAGTAGAGAAGAAGTATGTACATCGTGCCCGCAGGCGTGCATTACACCGGTATTTTGGGATTTGTATTCTACCTCATTGGTTTCGGTGATGGGCAGTGCATCCATGTCGGCACGGAGGGCGAGGCAATACCCCGCCCTGTCCTTCCCCCCAAGGGAGGGAAGTTGGGCACCAGTGATAGTTGCGACAATTCCTGTTTTTACAATTCCATCTTTATAAGGAATTCCCCATTCATTTAATTTTCCCGCAATGAATTTGGAGGTGTTGTATTCCTGAAAAGAAAGTTCGGGGTTAGCGTGTAAATGCCTGCGCACCGCGATTATTTCATTGAGATACTTTTCCGAGAGCGATATTATTTTTTCTTTCAACCCCATTTTCAACTCCATAATGCAAAGGTGTAAGGTATATGGGTTATTAAGCAGGTATTTCTTATGCCTTTATACCTTATAACCCTATACCTCTCTTTCTAT
Organism: Bacteroidota bacterium; assembly: GCA_004297845.1. Taxonomy (GTDB): domain Bacteria; phylum Bacteroidota; class Bacteroidia; order Palsa-948; family Palsa-948; genus Palsa-948. Next base: position 30,237 of record SCSP01000289.1, read on the forward strand.
TTTCCAAACATCATTTTTAAAGAGAGTAAAAAAATTACCGCTCCAAAAACCCTTTTAAGAGTTTGCGTATCTATCGAAATAGCCAACTTTGAACCTGCAAAACTTCCAACTAAAAAAGTGGTCGCCATAATGCAGGCTACTTTCCAGTCTATATGCCCTGCCTGCCAGTAATTGAAAACGCCAAGAATGCCGATGGGCAGCAGGAACATGAAAAGCACTGTGCCTTGTGCAGCATGCTGTGAAAAGCCAAGGAAGTATATCAGTGCGGGCACTATAACAATGCCCCCACCGATACCCACCATTCCGCTGAGAATGCCCGCAACCAGCCCCAGCGCAAGCAGGATTAAAAGTTCATTCATAGTAAGTGATTTGTGGTTCATGCTCAAAAAACGAAAATATTTAATGTGAAGATATTGCTTTTATAGCATCGCTAGTTGTAAAAAATTGTTTGCGACAAAAGGTAATAATACTTTATTAGAAATCCAACGAAAAGGACCAGTAGAAAACACGGGGCTGGATATTTCCATCTTCCCATCCATGGCTCCAATCTAAGCGCATGAAGTATCCGAGCAGGCGGCTGCGGATTCCCCATCCATAGCCGCCAACGATGGGTTCCCGCCTTGTTTCAATTACAACGGTAACCGGGCTCGGGGGACCGCCAACAACTTGGGTGTTGAGCGAGTTATTGTCGTCATAGGGAGATTTGCCTGTCCAGGCGGTACCGATATCGCCAAACCCAACCACCTGGAAGTTGTTCAGGAAGTCAGACTTAAGAGGTTTGTTCATCAGGTAGCGGAAAAGAGGAAGACGAAGCTCGGTATTGTAAAGCGCGAAACTGTTTCCGTTGCGAATGTTCTGATGAAAACCGCGCATGGGGGTTGCAAGGGTTTGGTATGCGTAGTTCTGCTTCAGGTCAATGGGCGTACTGAAATTGAACTGAGGGCTGAACCAGTTATCCACGCCTCCCATGTAGTAGATCAGTTTTTTATTTCCGAAAGAAGTGCTTGCCGAAAGCCGGTTCGCCCAGATGAAATCACGGTGTATCTTGGTGTAATTGCGGATGTCAAGCCCCAGAATGGTAATGTTTGTTTCCGTTTTGTTCAGCTGTTTCAGGTACTCCCCAAAAATTTTCAGGCGAGTACCATAATACAGATTCAATCCACGCTTGCGCGTATTGTCAAAAACAAATTCCAGTTTCCCGCCTCCCCAGTATTCAAATTCGTTCGGTTTGGAAAGGGAGGGAATGTCAAAGGCATAAAACGAAGTCCGGTCCTGCCTTGCGTCCACAGTTCCCCGCACTCCGGCCGTTTCGGTGAAGGGCCACTTTATAATATATTTAGCCTGATGACTCTGCACCTTAAGTGATCCGTAATCAAGCCCCTGTCGGTGCAGGATAATTTGCTTATCCAGGCGCTTCAGGCGATTTTCATAGCTCATGTAATATTCGTTGCTGTTCAGATCGGAAGAGATACGCACACCGCCTGTGATTTTGTAATCGTCAAACACATCGCTGAGTCCAAGCTTGAAAAATCCGGTGAACCCCGGACTCAGGAAGATAGGGCCGGGGCCGGAAAATTTTTGATAGGAGGCGTTTAAAAATGAATTATCGATCTGTGTAACTACGTAATCTGTAGAGAAGAACACAAAATAATTTCTTTGTTGAGGAAACTGAAATGCGGCAGCAGGTGCAGCGGCAGTGGCAGTATCGGGAGCAGTATTTAAAGTTTCAACTTTAGGGAGATTTGCAGTTTGTTTCTTGGGTTCGTTGTCAAACACATAGTTATTAATATCAATAGCTGTGCTGTCTTTCTTTTCCGGTATTATCTCTTCGGAAACAAATACCTGCACCGTTTGAATGTCCTTGATGGCGCTTTCTTTTTTCTTGTCATTCTCTGTGGTTGCCTGTTTTAAAGAAAGTCCCCTGTATGCGGTGTTTATCAGCGGAACATTTAAAGCGGTATTCCCCGGCGGCAGGTCATTGACAAACAGCTTGAATTTTTTATTTGTAAAAATAACTTCAGTAATTTTCTTTGATTTCAGGTTGATATCCTGTTCCAGAATGTTGCGGGAATAATTGGTGATGGGATAGCTGCGCGTGTAGTAGCGGTAATGTTCGGCAGTGTCCACGTATGCGATAGCGCTGTCGAGTACGCCCAGATAGCGGTTGCGGATGCCGTTTTCATCGCTCAGAAAACAAAGATGTTCGCTGTCGAATTCAAAGGGATAGGATTCGCTCACCGAAGGGGTGTTGGTTACTTTACGCAGGACGGAGGATTTGTTTTTGTAATTGTAAATGAAAAGGTCTTTATGCTCCATGGGCTGCTGGTGCGCTTTCAGGTCAACAGGATATGCCGGGAAGAACCGTATCGTATCACTTGGACGGTTGGATGCAAAAATTATTTTAGATGAATTGGCGATGAACTTTGGAGTGAGATCATCGTAAATATCTTTGGTGATCTGTTCGGAGTTTCCGGCTCCCGGGGTATAAACAAAAATATCGCTTTGTCCGTTCTGCACGGCAGACATCACGAATTGCCTTCCATCATCAGAATAGGAGAAGTCGGCAATTTTTTCAAAGTTGAATATCTTGATGGTTTCTGATTTTTTGACGGATAGGGTATAATAGGTGAGCAGCAATTCGCCTTTTCTCTCTGTAATGATTGAAATTCTTTCTCCGGCCGGATGCCAGTTTACGAGGGGGTAGGAATAATCCACAGGCCTGTCGAGCTTCTGCTCCCGCTTTAGAATCCGTTTAGCTTTTCGCTTTTTAAAATCATAGAGCCATACTTTATACTGCCCAAGCTGATTGGTAGTGTACACTGCGTAATTTCCGTCAGGACTGGTTTTGAAACGCTGATACACACGGCTGATCTTCGGTTTTTTAAGCAAGGAGGCAGGCGGAACTTTTTTAGTTGTGTCTGCCTCGGTATAACGATTAGTATAATATTGCATCCACTCGCTGGTCATGTTTTTCATGGAGACTCCGAGGACAAACAGAAATGCGCTTTCTATGTTGCGTGTAACTTTGGTCATGTACAGGATGTTAGAGATCACGGATTTTCCGTACGTTTCTGCGATGTAATTCCAGATGGAATGTCCGGCATATAAAGCGTCAACACCTTCCATGCCATTGAATTTTTTGTATTTGCCGGCCAGGATGCCGTCTTTCACGCGGGAGTCAATATCCGTATCCCATCCATTTGCAATGTAAGAGACGAGCCCTTTTATATACCAGTTAGGAAGGGTAAGCAGCGTGGAGTTTTTCACCACATCCCGTATGTTGCCGCCATACATCATCTGGTTGATAAGCACTTCGGCAACCACTTCTTTTATCTGCCTGTCATACATTGCATGATCACCGTCAAAATACAGGAATACTTTAGATCCCACAATTTTTGTAACACCACCCACATTGTAAGGTTCTTCGTATTCAAGCCCAATGTTGCTTTGCCTGAAATCACTTTGTTTGTTGTAAACGATAAACTCTATCTTTTCGTCTAAGTTGTAATCCAGCATCCTCTCGATCTTCTCGATGCTTTTCTTCGCTTCCTGGGAGGTATATTGAGCCAACTCTTTTCCGCCCATGTAGAAGTATACATTGTATTTTTCAAACTTGTACCATTGCCATAACCGGGGTTCATCAAACTGAACGCGGTTTTTCCCGAATTCCATCTGCGAACCGCTGTAGAACTGAGCGTGAATGCCGGTACACAACAGGCAGCAAACAACAGACAATAATATAATTTGTCTGGAAGGATTTTTCGAGAGAAAATTGAAATTTGAGATTGTTTGCATGACAAGAATAATAGGGTAGCGAATTTACAAAATTAACTTGGAAAACTAATCAATAAGCCCCAATGATTTTCGGCAATTTTTATTGTCAAAAAATGATACATTTGTTTTCCTGATTTAGAAAGCACGAATCAATATGATTTCCTGATGAAAAAAATTGTTTTTGTCTCCCCGGTTTCACTTCGTTCATCCGGATTTCGCCCGTTATTATTGATTTTATTGTGCTCAAGCTGTTTACTGTTTGCTGTTTGCTGTTTTTCCCAGGAAACCTTTCAAGCCAACGGAGCACCGGATAAGCGGCATATTTTTTACGCGTTCACGAATGTAAAGCTGTTTATAGATTACCAAACGGTTGTGGAGAAGGCAACTTTGCTTATTAAAGACGGAATAATTGTTGACGCAGGCGATAAAGTGGTGATACCCAAAGGAACTGTTGTTTATGACCTGAAAGGCAAAAATATTTATCCTTCCCTGGTTGATATTTACACCACCTATGGAATGCCGGAAGTGAAGAAAGCAGAGATTTCCCGAGGACCGCAGATGGAAAGCAACACGAAAGGCGCGTACGGATGGAATCAGGCTATAAAACCGGAAACAGAAGCAGTAAAACTTTTTTCAGGAGACAAAAAATGGGCCGAAGAAATGCGAAAACTTGGTTTTGGCGCTGTTATGTCTTTCAAAAAAGATGGTATAGCCCGTGGTTCAGCCGTCTTTGTATCGCTTGCTGATAAAAATGAGAATCAGACTGTATTAAAGGACAAGGCGGCTGCCATGTATTCATTTGACAAGGGAACCAGCACCCAGAATTATCCGAGTTCGTTGATGGGCAGCATAGCGTTATTAAGACAAACATACTTTGATGCACAATGGTACAAACAAGCTGCAAGAGATAAGGAGTTTAATATATCGTTGGACGCATGGAGCCAGCTACAATCCTTACCTCAGATATTTGAAGCAGGCGACAAGCTTTCCGCCCTGCGTGCCGATAAAGTAGGAGATGAATTTAAAATGCAGTACATAATTAAAGGAAATGGTGATGAATATCAGCGTATGGAAGAGATCAAGGCGACCAACGCGCGATTTATTCTTCCTCTTGCTTTTCCTGCGCCTTTTGATGTAGAGGATCCTTACGATGCCAATATGATCTCTCTTTCGGAAATGAAGAATTGGGAAATGGCTCCGATGAACCCTTCTGCATTTGAGAAAAAATTTATCCCCTTTGCACTTACCACCGGTGGGCTGAAGGAGAAAAAAGATTTCTGGAAAAATATCCGCAAAGCGATAGAATATGGAATGTCGGAAAAGCAAACGCTTCGTGCTCTTACGTCAACACCTGCAGAAATGATCAGTATGCAGGACAAAATTGGCGCCTTGAAAAAAGGAATGATCGCAAATTTTATCATTACTTCCGGAAATTTGTTTGATGAAAAAACAAGCATTTTTGAAAATTGGATTCAGGGAGATCAATATGTTTTAAAGGATATGAATGTGGTGGATCTTCGGGGAAAATACAACCTGACACTGGATTCGAAAACCCTTTCCCTGAAGATATCCGGAGAAGCAGATAAACCAAAAACGGATATCCATATAAATGATTCTGCAAAAGTTTCCGCAGAACTTTCTCTTTCCGGGAAATTGGTTTCATTGATTTTCACGTTGAAAGGCGATAGTGGTGTTACACGTTTGAGCGGAAGTGTTGGTCCAGGCCCTGAAGGGGGAAATACATGGATGATGAAAGGAAAGGGACAAATGTCAGGCGGACGTTGGATTTCCTGGACCGCCCTATGGCAGTCGGCACTTGAACTTGAGTTGGAAAAAAAGGATTCTACTAAAAAGGATACACTACTCCCCTCCTCCCGTGGAGAAGGGAAGGGGATGAGGCGATACCCAACTCTGGACGATGTGATCTACCCTTTCTCTGCCTACGGTCAGAAAAAACAGGATTCTACTTTTCTGGAAAGATACTGGAACCGATGGGGTGCCATCATTATCAAAAATGTGACTGTTTGGACGAATGAACCGGAAGGCATTCTGAAAAATAAGGACGTGATGATTACCGAAGGAAAAATTGTTCGTATTGGAGATAATCTCTCAACACCCGGTACGGTAAAGGCAAAAATAATTGACGGCACGGGCAAGCATCTCACCGCAGGCATCATTGATGAACATTCGCACATCGCGATCAGCGCAGGAGTAAATGAAGGCTCGCAGGCATCCAGTGCGGAAGTCAGCATTGGAGATGTGATAGACTGCGAAGACATTGACATTTACCGCAACCTGGCCGGAGGGGTGGTGGCGAGCCAGTTGTTGCATGGTTCAGCCAATCCGATAGGCGGGCAATCCGGAATTGTGAAACTGCGATGGGGAAAGTCTCCGGAAGAAATGAAAATAAAAGGTGCGGATAGTTTTATAAAATTTGCGCTGGGAGAAAATGTGAAACAAAGCAACTGGGGAGAAAATAATACCGTTCGTTTCCCTCAAACAAGAATGGGAGTGGAGCAGGTGTATTATGATATGTTCACCCGCGCGCGGGAATATGATCTGAAATGGCAGGCGTACGCTGCGGCCACTCATAAATTCAAAACATTCATTGCTCCTCCGCGCATAGATTTGGAAATGGATGCGTTGGTGCAGATATTGGACAAAAAACGTTTCATCACTTGTCATTCCTATGTGCAAAGCGAAATAAATATGCTCATGCACGCGGGCGATTCCATGGGATTTAAAGTGAACACCTTTACACATATACTTGAGGGCTACAAAATAGCCGACAAAATGAAAGTACATGGCGCGGGAGCGTCCTCTTTCTCCGATTGGTGGGCGTACAAAATGGAGGTGAAAGAAGCTATTCCGTATAACGGAGCCATCCTGCATAAAATGGGTTTGGTAACCGCGTTTAATTCTGACGATGCTGAAATGGCAAGAAGATTGAACCAGGAAGCGGCAAAAGCAGTGAAGTACGGAGGACTTTCGGAAGAAGATGCCTGGAAATTTGTTACGATCAACCCCGCGAAACTTTTGCACCTGGATAATACGATGGGCAGCATCCGGGTGGGAAAGAGTGCGGACCTGGTTTTATGGACAGACCATCCACTTTCTATTTACGCAAAAGCCGATAAAACAATTATTGACGGACAAATTTATTTTGATGCCGAAACCGACAAAAAACTCCGCGAAGAAATTCAAAGAGAGCGGGACCGTCTCATCAATTTGATGATACAGGCGAAGAAAGGCGGTACGCCCACCCAAAAGCCGGAGAAAAAGGAAAAGAAAAAATATTCATGTCATGGAGAATGACATACCCTTGGCGAGGATCTGTCCCGTCTTTCGGTGAACAAATTCACAACGACCTAAAACTTAAAGACAGTTTTTATTTTCTGCGGGTTTCCGTTCCTCCCCGCAGGAGACTCGGAGTTCAGAGGGAGTGTAGCTCGTAGGAGAGGGGGTACCTTAATGCACTAAAGACACATGCCCAATGCGTTTGTAGGGCGTGTTGTCCTTGCTGGCTTTTTCAAATTCGCATTTCCACACATATACATCCTGCTGGCAGCGGTCGCCTTTAAAGGTGCCGTTCCAGCCGTGGTTAACATCGATAGTCTCGAAGATGAGGTTGCCCCAGCGGTCAAAGATCCACATGCGAAAGTTCTGTATGCCAATGGCCACAGGCATGAACATTTCATTCTTTCCATCGTGGTTGGGCGTAAAGGCATTGGGTATCCAGAAAATCGCATCCATGTCAGCGTCTATCAGCAGTTCAAACTGGTCGCGGCAGCCGTATTGGTTCTCCACAATCTGCGTAACGGTGTAATTGCCCGATGCACCGTAGGCATGCGTGCCTCCGCAGTTGCTGGAGCTGTCTCCATCGCCATACCATATCCAGCAGTTGGTGGCTCCCTGGCTCATATCGGTAAAGGTCACCAGCGTGTCGAACATCGTAAGCGTGGTGGGTGTTGCGCTGAGGCCCGCTTTAGGAGCGGGATACACGGTTACCATGCCGGTAACGGTAAAACTCACGGTGCCTACGCAGGGATTGTTGGTAACAATAATCACCGATACATCATAGGTTCCGGCCTGCGTGTAAACGTGGTTGGGATTGGTTTGGGTGGAGGTTCCTCCATCGCCAAAGTTCCAGATAACCATCGTTACGGAAGTATCCGCAAAAGAGCTGTCGGAAAACTGAACGGTCACGGGGTTGCATCCGGTTACCGGAGGCGCGTTAAAGCTGAACACAGGCTCGGGAAGTACGGTAACAACGGCTGTGAAAGAATCCACACAGCCATTTTCCGAAACGGTGAGTGTTACTGAATAATTACCGGGCGCGTTAAAAGTTACACCCGAAACATTTTGCTGGGAAGAAGAAGCAGGCGCAGCGTTGGGGCCAAACGTCCACTGAAAGGCACCGGTTCCCTGAAAGGTTCCGGCAGCAGTAAAGTTAAAGCTGTTGTTCTGCAGACATTGCGCCGGGCCGGGAACGAAACCGGGGTTCAGCAGGGGGGCTGCACCACAAAAGTAGTATAGCCTGTATCCGCGCAGGGAGTGCCGTGATTCACAATGAGGGAGACCGTGTAAGTGCCTGGCTGCGCGTAGGTCCAACTCGGGGTCATAACATTGGAAGTATCGTTAGAGATCGCAGTGTCACCGAAATTCCAGGCCCAGGTGGTTCCGTTCACAGAGTTGTTCTGGAAGTTAACGGTCATGCCGTTGCAGAAAAGCGTTTGGGAAGGAATGGACGATACAGGCACAGGAGGACAATTCACCACGTTGAACTGAAAATCGCGGGTGTTGGCGCTGATGAGCTGGTTGTTGCGGTATTCTTTTACGCGCACGCCAACTACCCACTGGCCTATCATGTTGGGCGTGCCGGTTAAAAGTCCGGTTGCACTGTTCATCGCCATGGCAGGAGATGAGCTCATTGGATAGGTTGCGTTGTAGGGCGGTAGAAAAGGAACAAGCTGATACCCGGGCGCTGCGGGGGGCTGAGGCATGGGGGCGCTGCTGGTTGCGCCCGTGAGCGGGTCAGCGAATTCGTAAACGAGCAGGTCGCCATCAGGGTCGGTGGCAGAGTGGTCGAAGTTCAAGGGTTGGTTGGCGCAAAGATAAATGGGAGGAAAGTTATTGAAACGGGGACTGCTGTTTCCGGAAACAAGTGATTGGTCAGGGATGTGGCAGGTATAGGTAGCGCCAACATCACCGGGCTGCACCAGGTTTAGGATGGTGTGGTTGCGGCAGCAGCGCTGGTACGTGATGTCGTAGCCGCCAGGAATGGGAGGCAGATTGACAACAGTATCGTAAATGGCTTCTTCCACGCAAATGTTGGTGGGAGGTAGCAGGCAGGGGTTCAGGGAATAGGTAACAGGCGTGGAACCGGGAAAAGCTACCATGAGGTTATACACCAGCGTCCCGTTGGAATTAAATACTCCAATGGATGCCGGATTGTCGTAGGCCGCAAGGCCGTTGATGCAATCCCCGTAAAGCTTTAAGGTGATCTTGTAATTATTGTTTCCCAGATGGTCGTAAAAAATTTCTCCCCCAACGATATGGGTGGAGAAGGCTTTTAATGAGAACAGAAAAAGAACAAACGCGATACTGAATCTTTTCATTTGGTGTTCAGTCCCGGGTGTTGGGGACTGTATCTATCATAGGGTGTTATGACGCTTTAAAATTTCGCTGCGAAAGTAGTAAAATATATTCGGTAAAAATACAGGCATTTAGAAGAATCAGGCATCCAATTCCCCGGCAATCACATTCATGGCGCTCATGGTGAGGATCGCATCGGAGAGGAGGCTGCCTTTGATGATCTCGGGATAGGCCTGGTAATAGATAAA
>SCSP01000290.1 GCA_004297845.1 Bacteroidota bacterium
CAATCACGTTGCCAACAGAATCCACCATGGCCCCTTCCGGATATATAGGAGGTGTAACCATTACCCTTCCAGCCCCGGTCACGCCACCTGGATTCTGCAATGTTTGAACATAGCGAAGTATCTTCCATCGCTCTTCTGGGGTAAGCTGAGAGGCATGAGAGCCCATCATTCCCTTTCCATATTGAAGCGTGTGATACATTTTTCCTTCCGGAAGGTTTTTTAACTGAGTTGAATTATAAGCAGGAGGTGGCGGAAAATTTCCAAACTCTACAACCGCCCCATCTCCCATTCCGCTTGCACCGTGGCAGTGAACACAGAACTTGTCATACTTATCCTTTCCCTGAGCTACAACATCAGCCGAAGCAGGAAAAGGGTTTCTTAAATTCTGTCCGGCCAGTTCATATCCCAGACTGTCAAATTTATACGGATAGGGCGCTTTTACCGAAGAGTACTCTGAATTGGCGATCCATCCCTGAGAAACAGTTCCTGCAGCAGGCTGACGATTGGTCATACTATCCGCAAAATTCGGATTACCGGAATTTGTTTCGTACGAAGTAGAACGGTACATATCCGGCATGTATTCCCATCCCGGACTATTGGGAACATTATTGCAAGAAACACCGATCACACCGATCCCGAAAGCGATTGCACCGATTATTTTATTCTTGATGGTCATAATATCTTTTTATTTCAATACTATTTTCAAACAATTTTAATTTCAGTTACCCCTGTTTCCTTAAGCAAACGGGAAACTTTGTCAGTATCATTTGTTTCAATCAAAACCAGAAACTTGTCGTCTGTTGTTCTTGGATCAGGATTTTTTGGTGAAACACCTGGCAATATCCAACTTCTGAAAAGAAGGGTCCAGAACATAAAATGAGCGGAACAGAAAACAGTAAACTCAAAGATGGGAGGAATGAATGCCGGTATGTTATGATACAGTGTCCAGTTTGGCTTACCTCCTACATCCATTGGCCAGTCACTCACCGCGAAATACCAAGCGCCATAACAAGCCAGGCTGCACGCAACAGCACCATAAAGAAAAGAACAAATTGCAAGGCGCGTACGAGGAGTATGCAACGCCTCAGGAAGTCCATGCACCGCAAAGGGTGTAAACACCTCTGTTACTTTAATTCCGGAAGCATGTATCTTCTTTGCCGCTGCTACCAGCACCTCATCGTCATCGTAAATTGCATATATAGACTTCATATGGTTAATGTTTGATGGTTGATGATTAATGTGCTGGTTAATGGATTTATAGCATTGTATTTCTATTAGCCGTTAAACATTATACATTAACCATGATTTTGTTGTTTGTTCTTATACATCTGACTGGAACTCTTCATAATGGTTTTTAACTCGCTTTGTGCAATTACAGGGAACACGCGGGCAAATGTTAAAAATGCCGTAAAGAAAAATCCTATGGTTCCTACAAATATTCCTACTTCAATCCAGGTGGGCGTGTACATGGTCCAGCTGGAAGGAAGATAATCACGGTGAATTGATGTAACAATGATTACAAAACGCTCAAACCACATTCCGGTATTAACCACTAAGGAGAGTACGAAGGTAGCCACCAAATTGGTACGTATCTTTTTAAACCAAAAGAGCTGAGGAGAAATTACGTTACAGGTCATCATCATCCAATAGGCCCACCAGTAGGGTCCCGATGCCCGGTTAATGAACGCATAGGATTCATACTCCACACCGGAGTACCATGATATAAAAAGTTCAGTGAGATAAGCGATACCCACCAGCGAACCGGTTAGCATGATAATGATATTCATATACTCCACGTGCTTCACGGTAACATAATTTTCAAGGCTCAGCACTTTACGCATGATAAGTACGAGCGTAAGCACCATAGCAAATCCTGAAAAGATAGCTCCCGCAACGAAGTAGGGAGGAAAAATAGTTGTATGCCAGCCCGGAACTATCGAAGTTGCAAAGTCCATACTAACAATGGAGTGAACCGAGAACACTAACGGTGTGGAAAGTCCGGCAAGTACCAGAGATACCTCTTCAAATCGAACCCAGTCTTTCACCCTTCCGCTCCAACCGAAACTGAGGATACGGTAAATCATTTCATTCATTTTGTTTCCGGCAACTTTCGCGCGGTCGCGGATCATGGCAAAGTCAGGGATCAAACCGAGATACCAGAAGATAACTGAAACGGTAAAATAGGTCATGATCGCAAATACGTCCCATAACAATGGCGAACTGAAATTCACCCACAAAGAACCGAACTGGTTAGGTATCGGCATCACCCAGTAGGCCAACCAGACACGCCCCATGTGAAACACAGGGAATAACGCGGCACAAACTACGGCAAAAATAGTCATGGCCTCTGCAGAACGGTTAATACCCATCCTCCATCGCTGACGGAATAAAAGAAGCACGGCTGAGATCAGCGTTCCTGCGTGACCGATACCAATCCACCAAACGAAATTGGTAATATCCCAGGCCCAACCTACTGTTTTGTTGGCTCCCCAGGCACCGATACCGACTCCTACTGTATAGGAAAGACAACCCACTCCCCAAAGCATGGCTATAAACGCAATGGTAAAGGCAGTCCACCACATTTTATTTGCCTTCCCTTCTATCGGGCGTACAATATCTTCCGTAATCTGATGATACGAAATCTTTTCTCCTAAGATGAGCGGATCACGTATGGATGCTTCTTTGAACATATGTTTGTTTTACCGTAAATCCCTAGAGGGACTTTGAGGCTGTTTTATTTTTATTTATTTTTTCACTATCCGATTTTTGCCTTTCTCCTTTTAGTGCCGGAGTTAGGCGTTCCTTACCTTTGTTAAATAAAATACGTTCGGCTGTACTCCTACTTCTTCCAAAAGCAAATATCTTCTGTCATCAGCAAACTGCTTACTTATCTCGGTCTCTTTATTATTCAAATCCCCAAATGTGATGGCATTTGTAGGACAAGACTGCTGACAAGCCGTTTGTATCTCTCCGTCCATCAATTTTCTTTCGAGTTTCTTTGCAGTCAGTTTTCCTTCCTGGACGCGCTGCACGCAGAGTGTACATTTTTCCATTACACCGCGGGAACGCACCACTACATCGGGGTTCAGCACCATTCTGCCTAATTCATTTGCCCAGGTTGCAGGATTTACATCGGCAAACTGCGCGTTGCTGTCGTACTGGAACCAATTGAAACGTCTTACTTTGTATGGACAGTTATTTGCACAGTACCTTGTACCGATGCAACGGTTGTAGATCATTTGATTAACTCCTTCTGTGCTGTGTGTGGTTGCCAATACCGGGCACACTGTTTCACAAGGAGCGTGGTTGCAATGCTGACACATTACAGGCTGAAATACTACCCGTGGATTTTCAGAAGCAGATTCCATTTCACGGTACATATCAATCACGCCCGTATTCTCTTCTTTGGCTTTCTCCTTCGTCATATCGGACGAATAATATCTGTCGATACGCATCCAATGCATTTCACGCGTGTTGCGAACTTCCGTTTTGCCGACAACAGGTACATTGTTTTCAGCCGAACAACTGATTACGCAGGAACCGCAACCAATACATGAATTGAGATCCAGCGAAAGCCCCCAGCGGAAGCCGGGCTTATCGTGAGAATCCCACAAATTTACTTCCTGGGTAGTTGCTTTGTGATGGTGACCCTCTTTGTCGCGAACCGGAATTAGCACAGATGGGTTCCATTCTTCTTTCGGTTTATTGTTATAAGTTTCAAGATTTGTTTCCGTAACAATCGCCTCTCTGCCCATCATGGTATGGTGGGTTTGGGTACAGGCAAACTCATGTTTTCCTCCTGTTGCTTCACTTACACTTACACCCGAAACAAAATTTTGTATTGTCCCATTCTTCCATTGAAGGAATTGATAAGCGTTCACCCCTACTCCATTCGCTACTTTTCCTGCGGAAGTTCTTCCGTAGCCAAGCGCAAGTCCAATGGTTCCGATTGCTTGCCCGGGTTGAGGAAAAACAGGAGCAGTAATTTTTATTCCTCCAACTGTAAGTTCCACCATATCCCCATTATAATTACCTCTTTCAAGAAGGGAATATTTATTCTTCATGTCCGTAGGGTTCATGGTGATATAATTATCCCAGGTACATTTTGAAATAGGATCAGGAAGTTCCTGCAGCCAGGGGTTGTTGGATTGATTGCCGATTCCCATACCCGTTTTTTCATACAGAACCAGTTCAACATCTCCGCCTTTTT
>SCSP01000291.1 GCA_004297845.1 Bacteroidota bacterium
TTTTTATATTCCCAACGCTTTTTCTCCCAACGGGGATGGTGAGAACGATATTTTCTATGTGAGAGGGAATTGTATAAAAGAACTGACTTTCATTATTTACAACCGCTGGGGAGAAAAGGTTTTTAAAACCACTGATCCGAAACAAGGATGGGATGGAACTCATAGGGGAAAAACAGCAAACACCGCGGTGTTTGCATATTACATGAATGCAGTCCTTGCCAGCGGAGAAAAAATAAGCAGGAAAGGGAATGTCAGTTTAATACGGTGAGTGGCCTCTGTAAATTCAAAGAATCAATTGGGCTGTCAGCAATGAATGGTAATTGAATAGTTGTACCCTATTATTTCCTTTCTTCTTATCTTCGCTTCCTTCATGCTAACCATCAATCCCAAAGAACTTCCCCTTCCTGCATTACAAGCGTATTTGTCCCATTCAGTGGCTCCAAGACCCGTTGCTTTTGTAAGTACGATAGATAGGGATGGGAAGCCGAATCTGAGTCCCTTCAGCTTCTTTAATCTTTTCAGTTCCAATCCGCCCATTGCCGTTTTTTCCCCTGCAAGAAGCGGAAAAACAAATACAGTCAAACACACACATGAAAATGTGCTGGAAGTACCTGAAGCGGTTATTAATGTAGTAACATACGATATGGTGCACCAAACCTCCCTTTCCAGCAGCGAATACACGAAAGGCGTGAATGAATTTGAAAAAGCCGGGTTTACCATGCTGTCTTCCGAAATGGTTAAACCACCTCGTGTGAAAGAATCCCCTATCCAGATGGAATGTAAAGTAAAGCAGGTGATAGAGTTAGGTCAGGCAGCCGGGGCCGGCAATCTTGTCATTTGCGAAATTATTTTGATACATATTAGTGAATCTGTACTCAATGAGAAAAAATTCATTGACCAACACAAGCTTGACTTGGTGGGCAGGCTGGGATCCAACTGGTATGTGCGTGCATCCGGCAATGCGCTTTTTGAGGTAGCAAAACCATCTTTTCCGCTTGGAATAGGGGTGGACGCAATACCTCAGAGGATCAGGAATAGCGCTGTTCTTACAGGCAATAACCTCGGTCAGCTTGGCAATGTGGATAAATTACCCGGTGCTGCAGAGGTGCGGGCGTACAAAAAGGAGTTTCTCAAAAATGTATCGGGAGAAAACGAAATACATGCAATTGCCAAAAAACTTCTGGATGAGGGCAGGGTACTGGAAGGATGGAAAGTACTGCTAACAACAATATGATGCCCGTATACGAGTGGTACTATAACCTAATGATGCGGCTAATAATATCAATAGAATCTGTATCTATTCGTACATTCGTATCATTAATATAAATTCGTATATTAGCGTCAATAAACAGTAACCTATAAACTCAATATACCATGTTAACTTACACAGGAACCCTTAAAGTAAAAAATCCCGAAGTAAAAGTTTCGGAAAAATTCAAAAAAAGAGAATTTGTCCTCACGGATAATGCACAGTCTTATCCGCAAACAATTTTATTTCAGCTTACTCAAGACAGATGTTCTCTGATAGAGAATGCGAATGTGGGAGATGAAGTAACGGTGCACTTTCTGCTGAAAGGCAGAGAATGGAAAAACCCGCAGGGGGAAATAAAATTCTTCAACTCATTGGATGTATTTAGGGTTGAAACAGCAAAAGCCAGCGGAAATGTTTCGAATATACAGACGCCAAGCGTCAATAATGAAACGCTTGTCCCAACACCCGATGACGACCTCCCATTTTAGCCGATAAGAACAAGAATGAACTCCGGTTTGGGATTACAGCCCTTTTTAATCTGCAAGGTGCCTGTCCGACATCTATTGATAGTAGTGTTGGCAGGCGGACAATTTGCATTCTCTGATTTTGGTCTTTGTCAGGTTGATTCAACAGCTTTTCTGAATAGTGGCATCAAGCAGTTCAACGAAGGCAACTTCCAGGGTGCAGAGATCACGCTCAACAAAGCAATCGAACTTACCCCAAAAAATCCGATTGCTTTTTTTTATTTAGCCGAGGCATCATTCATTCTTAATGAGAGTAGGAAAGCGATGGAGAATTATAATAAGTCCATTGAATTAAATGCGAATAACCCCAGGGCATATAAGGGCAGGGGCAGGGTAAAAGCAAAATTGGAAGATTATTACGGATCCATTGAGGATTTTACAAAAGCTGTTGAGTTGGATAAAAATTATACGGATTCTTTTTTTAACCGAGGACTTTCTTATGTGCACCTGAAAGATTATGCGTCAGCCATTGCGGATTTTACGAAAGTTATTGAGATCAGCCCCAAAGACTACCAGGCTTACGAGCAGCGTGGCACAGCAAAATTTCAGAGTGCGGATAAAAAAGGAGCCTGTTCAGACTGGAGCAAAGCAGGGGAGTTGGGCTATTTTAAGATATACGATACAATTAAAAAAAACTGCAAGTAAAATGGATCCGCTGATCATCGAAGCAAAGCAGGACATAACCCCTGCAGTAACGCTGGATAAAGAGAAGGGGATTTTTGAAATATCAGCATGGTCTTATCCGGAGGACGCGACTATTTTTTATATCCCTGTTTTTGACTGGATGAATAAGTATGCTGAAAATCCGAACGGAGAAACAGTTTTTAAATTTTATTTTCAATATTTCAATACAGCTTCCGCAAAACAAATTTTCAGGTTAATATCCCTGCTGGAAGAAGTGGCAAAAAAGAGCAAAACAAAGATTCACTGGCATTATGACCGGGAGGATACCGATATGCTGTCTTCCGGTGAAAGGTTCTCGAAAATGAGCACGGTGCCTTTTGAATTTATCGCTTCCTGAGCTTTATCCGGATTTTCAGACTGAAAGAATCCGGATCAAATCTTGATCCCGGCCAGCAGCACATCATCCAACTGCGCGCGTTTGTCCTTCCATTCGTCAAATGCTTTTGTAATTTCCTGTTCCTGTTCCCTGATACCGAGCGTGGAAACACGGATGAATAAAGATTCCATTCTGCTTATGAGAAATTTTTTTCCTTTCTCACCGCCAACCTGGTCGGGGAAGCCGTCAGAAAAAAAGAGAAGGGTTGAATTTTTTTTCACGGCAACCTCTTTCTGGGAGAATACCGCTTTCTTTTGCCCGAAAACACTGCCGATGGAGTAGATGTCGCCTTTTATTTCCAGGATGGCGTTTTCCCCGGTGATATACATGGAGTGATTGGCCCCGGAAAATGTGATCGTATTTTTTTTCTTATCGAAAAGACATACCGAAATATCCATTCCGTCATCTTGCAGGCTGGATTCCTGGCGCAGAGCTTTTACAATGCCTTCGTGGAGATAATTCAGGATTTCTGCCGGTTGAAATATTTTTTGCTCATTTACAATCTCATTTAACAGCGTGTTGCCTATCATGCTCATAAAAGCCCCGGGCACGCCATGCCCGGTGCAATCAGCAATGGCAAGGATGGCTTTCCCGCTTTCGGGGATAACCGAAAACCAGTAAAAATCCCCGCTTACGACATCCCTGGGCCGGAAGAGAATGAAATGATCGGAAAAATATCCGGATAATTCTTTCGGGGACGGCAGGATGGAATTTTGTATGCGTTTTGCATAATTGATGCTGTCCGTGATATGTTTATTTTTCAGATCGACAATTATTTTTTGCTCTTCAATAATCAGTTTCTGCTTCCGGGTGATCCGCAGGCGGTTGAATATGAAAACGGAAAATACAATTACCAGCAGTAAGCCGGCTATGATCGATCCGATGACGATCTGCTGCACCCTCATTTGTGTTTTTTGCAATTCTCCGTCCTTTGTAAGCAGTTCTATCTCATGTTCTTTTTTTTCAGTGTCATATTTCGTTTGCATTTCCAACATGCTTTTATCGCTTTCCTCATTAAAAATGCTGTCATTGACAATACCGTATAGCTTTTGATATTCATACGCCCCTTTAAAATCCCCCAGGGCGGAATCGGATCGCGCCAGTGAAGCGTAGGCGTATAACATGGAAGGCTTGGCGTTGATCTCTTCCCCCAAAGCTAAAGAACGCAGATGCATTTTCTTTGCTTCAGCGGCTTTATGCTGTTTCAAATACAGATCCCCGATATTATTGCAGGCCACAGACATGGCCATTTTATCTCCCACTTCCTCCATGATCTTAAGGGCTTTAAAATAATACTCCGCAGTTTTTTGATACTCGCCCTTTACATTATAGATCATCCCTATGTTATTATAAGAAGCGGCTATCGCCTGTTTATCTCCGATTTCTTCGCGCAGTTTCAGCGCTTTCTGGAGAAAAACCACAGCCTTGTCAGTATCATTTTTGTCTAACCAGACAAGCCCTATGTTATTATAGCCTGTTGACATTAAAATCCTGTCATTTATTTCTTCTGCTATTTTTATTGATTTCTGGTATGATTCTATGGATCTGTCCAGATCTTTTTTCTGAAAAAGCACATTCCCGATATTATTGTAGGAAGATCCTATGCCCTGCTTGTCTCCTATTGCTTCCCGTATTTTAAGGGCTTTAAGATGGTTTTCAACCGATTTGTCATGTTCCCCTTTGTGATAATGGACATTCCCCAGGCTATTGTAAGCTTTTGATTGCGCCTTTAATATGGAGTTTCGGTAATTCCCTGAAATATCAGCAGATGACAACACCTGTTCGGCAAGACGAATGGCCTCATTATTATAGCTGATGGCCCGGTCGTATTCGCTGATAAGCAGAAACTGCCTGCCGAGTTCTACCCGGGTTTTTATAACAACGCTGTCAGCGCTTTCTTTTTTAAGCACTGACAGAAGAGAATCAATTTTTGCGTTCTGGGAAAAAGCAAAAAAAGAATTTAGCAATACAAGCAGTGAAGAAAATGCATGCTTCATTGAAGAATATCATTCAAACGCGTTGATTCCTGTTACATCGTAGCCTGTAATGAGCAAATGAATATCGTGCGTGCCTTCGTAGGTTATTACAGATTCGAGGTTCATCATGTGCCGCATAATGGGATATTCGCCTGTGATTCCCATCGCTCCGTGAATCTGCCGGGCTTCGCGGGCAATTTGTAATGCCATGTTCACATTATTTCTTTTGGCCATGGAAATCTGCTGGGGAGTGGCGCGGTTCTCGTTTTTCAGAACTCCTAATCTCCAGCAAAGCAGCTGGGCTTTGGTGATTTCGGTGATCATCTCAGCTAATTTTTTCTGTGTGAGTTGAAATCCTGCAATGGGTTTTCCGAATTGAATTCTTTCTTTTGAATATCTCAGCGCTGAATCGTAACAATCTAATGCAGCGCCTATTGTTCCCCAAGCGATGCCGAATCGGGCGGAATTCAAACATCCCAAAGGACCTTTCAATCCTTTTACTTTCGGAAAGATATTTTCTTTCGGAACTTTAACATTATCAAAAACCAATTCTCCTGTTGCACTTGCACGTAAACTCCATTTGCCATGTGTTTCAGGAGTGGTAAACCCTTTCATGCCGCGTTCCACCACCATTCCCTGTATCTCGCCCTCTTCGTTTTTTGCCCATACCACGGCAATATCCGCAAAAGGTGAATTTGATATCCACATTTTTGCTCCGTTCAGAATAACATGGTCTCCTTTATCCTTGAAATTGGTGAGCATTCCATTTGGATTCGAACCGTGATCGGGTTCTGTCAAACCAAAGCAACCCATCATTTCACCTTTGGCAAGTTTGGGTAAATATTTTTTCTTTTGTTCTTCGTTTCCGTATGTAAATATGGGATACATAACCAGCGAACTTTGTACAGAAGCGGTAGAACGCAATCCTGAATCGCCTCTTTCGAGTTCCATCATTATAAGACCGTAAGAAATTTGGTCAAGACCTGCTCCTCCGTATTCTACCGGAATGTATGGACCAAAAGCACCGATCTCTGCCAATCCTTTTATCCATTGTTTTGGAAACTCGGCTTTCTGGCAGGCATTTTCCACGATTGGCGACACTTCTTTCTTCACCCAGGCTCTGGCCGTTTCGCGGACTAGTTTGTGTTCTTCGGTTAACAGGTCATCTACCTGATAATAATCGTGGTATTGAAAATTGTCTGCTTTTGCCATATAAATTCCCGAAATATATTGCATCGGGCAAGTAAAAATAGATAAAATGCCCATTCCGCTTATTACGGAACGAAATTTGTATAATATCTCCTACATTTGCCGTTGCATGAAATTCAAGAGTGAAAAGCAAGGGTATTTAATCTTTTTGTGCTTAGCGGTACTGTTAGTCATTTTGTATTCTTCGTGTGTGAAGGAGGTGGGCGGAATACGAGAATCATTTTGCGATAGTACAGATACCCGGTATTCCACGGTAATACTTCCAATGATGAAAACATATTGCACCACTACAAATTGTCACGATGGAAGCGGAGGTGCGCCTTTAGATTTAAATAATTATGCTGATATAAAAATATTTTTTGATAATGGACAATTAAAATCCAG
Organism: Bacteroidota bacterium; assembly: GCA_004297845.1. GTDB lineage: Bacteria > Bacteroidota > Bacteroidia > Palsa-948 > Palsa-948 > Palsa-948. Next base: position 6,406 of record SCSP01000291.1, read on the forward strand.
GGTGATAGACCTAAAAAATATGCCTCCTTCAGCGCCTCTTCCGGACTCATTAATCAATAAATTGAATTGCTGGATAGGCAATGGAGCTAAAAATAATTAACCGTCATTACGAGGGCATAGCCCGAAAAGATCTCACAGAACAGCCGCTTGCTTTGCTTCGCCCGCAATGACGTAAAAAAAAACAAAAAATGGAACTGAAAAATATCCTCTCAATCGTGGCATTTATTCTAACAGGCACACTCGTAAACGCACAGATATATCTTGGAAAAACCTGCGAAATTAAAATATTCTCGGATGGCCCGATCGAAGATATTGATGCTAAGAATACAACGTCTAAACCTATTTTGAATTGTGCATCAAACGATATTGCCGTAAAGATCACCATTAAAGGATTTGATTTTGAGAAGGAATTAATGGAGGAACACTTCAACGAGAAGTACATGGAGAGCGACAAATACCCCTATTCAACCTTTACCGGCAAGGTGAATGAAAAAATAGACTTTACGAGGGAGGGAGTACATAAAGTAACTATTACCGGAAAATTAAAAATACACGATGTGGAGAAGGAAAGGGTACTTGAAGGAACTATCACGGTCAAGGGAGGGGAGATCATGATCGAGAGCAAATTCATAGTTATACTTAAAGACCATAAAATTGAAATTCCGATTCTTGTTGCCCAGAATATTGCTGAAACCATTGAAGTTACTATAAAATCTACGCTCATCGAGTATAAAAAATAATTTTACTTATGAATTTTTTTTTTACCACTCTGTTTTGCACTGCGTCATTTTTACTTTGTGCACAGGACGATCTTCTGAGAATGCTTGATACGGTGAGTACCGGGGAAAACAAACACGACAAGGTTACCGGCATGTTTAAAACCACTAAGATCATCAGTATGCAAACTCCTCAGACAGTAGGTACAGGCGAATTAGATTTCCGCATTACACACCGTTTCGGGAACATTGGCAAAGAGAGTGGTGGTGGCATTCATCTGCTTTACGGGTGGGATGCTGTTGCGGATGTACGATTCTCCTTTGATTACGGAATAACAAGAAAACTACAGGTTGGATTTGCCCGAAACAAAAAGAATGAAAACCTGGATGGTTCGTTGAAATGGAGATTTTTGGAACAAACGCTGGATAATAAGGTACCCCTTGCCCTCTGTGCTTACAGCATGGTGTCCCTAACGCCTACGCTCAAGTCACAGTTATATTCTGGCGCTGATACAGCCTGGGTCAATGATTCGGCAAAATTTATCCATAGAATGGTTTATACGCATCAATTAGTGTTTGCACGCAAGTTCAACAGATGGCTTTCACTGGCCATTACGCCATCCTATACGCATCGCAATTATGTTCTTGCAAATATTAATTCATCAAACGGTGCGGTGGATGAAAACGGACTCTTTTCAGTCGGAACGGGAATTCGCCTCAAAGTAAGCCGGAGTGTTTCCATTCTGGCAGATTATTTTTATATAATGTCTGATTACAGGAAAGACAATCCGTCTGCGCCCTATTACAATCCCCTTGCGTTGGGAATAGAGATTGAAACCGGTGGCCACGTATTCCACATGAACCTCACCAATGCTTCAGGCATCATTGAAAATTATTTTATTCCGTCCACTACCGATACCTGGACAAAAGGCGGGTATAAATTCGGATTTAATATTTCAAGGGTGTTTCAGATCGTGAACAAAAGAAAAAAAGACGATACGCAATAAAATTAATTTTAAAAACTTCACCCATGAAAAACATCTTTGCCATTTTATTACCTGCCCGCCATCTATTGTTCATTTTATTGACGGCAGGCGGGTTAACGCCAGCTTTTACGTTTGCACAAACTCAAGAGTCAGAAAAAGGCATCTATTTCGAACGCGGCACCTTTTCCGAGATTCTTGCAAAGGCAAAGAAAGAAAACAAAATGGTTATGGTGGATGCTTATACAACCTGGTGCGGACCCTGCAAATGGATGGTAAAGAATATTTTCCCTAATGATACAGTTGGAGAGTTTTATAATAAAAATTTTGTCAATGCTAAAATTGACATGGAAAAAGGAGAGGGAATTGATCTTGCAAAAAAGTATAATGTATCCTGTTATCCCACCTATCTTTTCATGGATGCCGATGGGCAACTGTTGCATCGTGTGAGTAGCACCATGCAAATCAAGCAGTTTATTGAATTAGGAACAAATGCCATGAACCCTGCGAAGCAATTCGCCATGTATCAGAAAAAGTACAATTCAGGAACGATCAGCACCGATGAGCTGGCAGAATATATTTTAATGCGGGGACGATCCTGCATGTCCGTAAAAGATGAAATGGAAAAATATTTTGCCACACAAAAGGAAACAGACCTGACCAATCAGCGCAACTGGGATATTCTTACCAATCATATTACCGACCTGGGCCAGGATTCGCGTGAGTTCAACTACCTGACCTCTCACCGGGATGATTATGCTAAGATTTACAGACCCAGTCTGGTAGATACAATGATCATGAGTGCCTACAATTTTGCTTTGTACAATCATATCAAGGATAAAAACTACGATGCGTATAATAAACTCAGATCGGAGGTTGCGAAGAAAACCTCTCCTGCCCAGCAGGAAAGCCTGGCGAACATGGATATGATTCTCTATAAATCTAAAAAGGAATGGAGCAATTATGCGCGTGCGGCTTCAGCATATATAGAAAATTATAAAAAGGAGGACTTCAACACCCTTAATAACATAGCATGGGATTTTTATGAAAATATTGAAGACAAAACATTGCTTGTAAAAGCAGAAGGATGGGCAAAACGAGCGGTAGAACTGAAATCGGATTATTACAATTTAGACACTTATGCATCTCTTCTTTTTAAACTCGGAAAAAAGACAGATGCTAAGGCAACAGCAGAAAAGGCAATTGAATCAGGAAAAAAAGCAGGCGAGGACATTACAGTTACCCAAGAGCTTTTGGATAAGATCAACGCGATGAAATAATCGGTTAACGGAAATAGACGGGTTGCCAATGAAGGCTACTTGCAGCGGGCATACTTAATTTACAAGCAAATTTCTCAAACCTACCTTCTCTTCCACAATCTGCTGCACTTTATCAATCGGAATTCTTTCCTGCTTCATGCTGTCGCGATGACGGAGGGTAACACGGTTGTCTTTCAAAGATTCATGATCAATCGTAATACAGAAAGGAGTGCCGATGGCATCCTGCCTTCGGTAGCGCTTGCCAATGGTGTCTTTTTCTTCGTAGTAGCAGCGGCAAATATGTTTCAGTTTATTGAACACCTCCATGGCTCTTTCAGGCAGCCCGTCTTTTTTGATGAGAGGGAACACCGCCACTTTCACAGGAGCCAGAGCAGGAGGAATGTGCAGTACAGTTCGTTCTGTGCCTTCTTCGCCTGCTGTTGCAGAATCAAGTTTTTCAATTTCAAAAGCAGAAGCCAGCACGGCAAGGAACATTCTGTCAAGCCCGATGGAAGTTTCGATTACATACGGAACATAATTCTTGTTTAGTTCGGAATCAAAGTACTGGAGTTTCTTTCCTGAAAGTTTTTCGTGAGCGCTCAGGTCAAAATCGGTGCGGGAGTGA